>CAMZDY010000009.1 GCA_947305585.1 uncultured Verrucomicrobiota bacterium
CTCGGTGAAATCCTGCGAGGAGAACGAGAGTATCGGCGCGCACTTCGTGGAGCCTGCAACCTCAATATAGCCAGACGGCGCGAGGTGGACGATCCAGAGCGAGCCGCGTTGCTCAACATTTTCAACGCTGCAACCGGCAAGAACTCTCTTCGCCACGCTGCTATTAGACAAGAAGCCTGAGGCGGCCGACATTGCCGTATCTTGATCTACAACCGCAGCCTGTGCAACGATACCAATGCCCAAAACCGCAGTCAGGGCCAACCAAGCCAGCTTCGTTTGATTACTCATGTTTCACCTCGCTAGATTATATTGTATATTATATCATATTCCGGCCCGAAAAGTCAAGCGAAATCTGCCCAAATCGGTAAATTAGTTCTCGCGAGCAAGCTCGCTGATCCCGTCCAAATAGTCCCATTCTGTCCTACCTAGGGATATTCCCATCGTCCTGCCAAAGTCATGCAAAATATGACACCATTTTATCTTTAAGGTGACACCTTTTGACCTCTAGGGTGACACCTTTTGACCTCTAGGGTGACACCTTTTATATCAAACGGTGTCACATTTTACCACAAAAGGTGTCACCTTTCACATCATTTGGTGACACCTTAAGTATCATATCCGCCTCCCAGACCGGTCAGACGCATGCGTAAACCGTACGGCAAGGGCCTTTTTGGCCCGACTCTTCCATGTGCCGACGGAATGTGGCGGAGGGGTCGCTCCCGGCATAAACCTGCATCGTCCGGCCGCCTTCGATCTCGTGGTATTCCGGCCAAGGCACCCGGACCAGATGATTGTTGCCGTCGCCGCCAATACAGTTCACCTCTTCGGACTGCTGCACCGCGCTGTAGCCGGTCGTCGAAACACTTCTCCGCCAGTCGAGCGAACTTTGCTTTCACACCAGATTGAAGATGCCGGAGAAGCCGGTGATGTCGAATACGCCCATCACCACCTCCTGTACGTGGGCGATCTTCAGCGTGCCGCCCCGCGACAACATCGCTTTGTGGGCGCACAGCAAAACACGCAGTCCGGCCGAACTCATATAGGGCACTCCGGCCAAATCGAGCACCACCTCTTTGGCGTCACCGAACTTGAGCCCCGCCTCGAGCTCCGGCGCGGTTACGGTGTCGACGCGTCCGGTGACGGCGATCGTCAGCCGGTCGCCATTGACGGAAGTCTTAAGCTCCATGATCCGTTCCCGCGTTCCGGCGAAGGTAGCAGAAGAATTCGACCGTCCAGACCAGCACCATCATATAGCCGAAAAGCTCGACCGATTCTTCGGTGAAGCGCTTGAAGGAGTGCCAGGAGCCGTCGGCCGCGCCGGTGCCTTCCGCCAGAGTCTTCCAGAATTTCTTGTAGCCGATGACGCGCGAAAAGCCGAGGATCGTGAAGACGCCCAGCATCAGAAGCGCGGAATCGGGGGCTTTCACCATCGCCTCGAGTCCGGCAAGGATCGTGTCACGCCGCTTGAAGGCCACGAACAGCGCGGACAGGGTGAGCACGCCCACCGGCACCACCCAGAAACCGTGCACCACCTGGTCGAAAAGCGCATCCTGCTCCCGGATGGCCATGTCGAGGAAGAAAACACCCGCGAGGAGCAGCCCCGCCGTCAGGTCGCGACGGATACAGGCCGCGCAGATGAGCGCGCAGCCGGAAACGGTAAGCGCCACGAACTGGCACCACTCCACGATGCCGTTCTCCTCGCACGGCTGATGGAGACCCATCACGTCGCCGATCATGGCCGCGAGACTGATCACCACCATCCCCAAAAGCGGCAACGCCGGAACCGCAAGCTTGACGATACGTTTGAACATATTACCTCCCCGTGTATTGGCCCATGACGAGCATGGACTTGGTGGGTTCGTGATAGACGAAAAAGACGAACGGATGGTTCAAGACGAACGAATGGACCGCATGGCCGTTTTTGTCCAGATGGACCTTCTTGTCCGCCGGTTTCGTCCGGAGCGGTTCCGCGTCCATCCCCTGCTCGTCGAGCCGGAAGCGGACAACCTGCCGGAAGTCCTTGCCCGGCAATTCGCCGTTGAGCTTGAGATAGCCCTTGACAGGGAACTTGCACTGGCCCATCGCACCGGTAAGATCGATCGAGCTCGTGAGGTCCATCGTCGGTATGGCCACCACTGCCGGACCCTTGTAGACGCCGGGCTCGGTTATGGACCCCATCACCGCCAGCAGATCGTCGATGTTCTTGCTCGAAATCTGCTCGCGCACCGTCTTGAGGTCGGCATCGGAATCGGGAATCGCCGCATAGAACCAGGCGCCGTCGGCCATCGGGATGCGCCCGAGCGTGAAGTTCTTGGCCTTGTAAAGCTCAATCACGCGAATATCGCACATCATAT
Source organism: uncultured Verrucomicrobiota bacterium (assembly GCA_947305585.1). Lineage (GTDB taxonomy): Bacteria > Verrucomicrobiota > Kiritimatiellia > RFP12 > UBA1067 > UBA1067. The sequence continues at coordinate 2,355 of CAMZDY010000009.1, forward strand.
CGGTCAAGACGCGATTTTTCTGGTCGGCAGGAACGGGGAAGAAGGCCCGCTTGCGTCGGTTCTCGGTCGGGAACGGCTCTTCCCAGCTGAGACGTATGCTCGCGAGTTCGTAGAAGGAGTTGCGCTCCGACTTGGCCGTTTCGAGCGGGATTTCGAAATCTTCCATATCCCCTTCCATCATGGCGCGAAACCAACTCTCGATGCCATCTTTGGGGAAGGAGAGACCGATCTCGGCCTGGAATTCGCGCTGCAGCTCCTGGGCGTAGGCGGGAGAGACGTTGCGGAAGCCCGGCACCAGAAAGGCGCGCGCGGAAACATAGGAAATGCGGTTGGTGGCCGCGCCGTCGCGAAGCCGGGCGAGCATGGGAACGTAAGTGCCTTCCAGTCCGGTCAAGACGCCCAGAGTCTCCGCGAAATGCGCTTTGGTGATCGGTTCGAAGGCGTTGGCCATCAGGACGGAGTCGAACTCGAATCCGAGCGGCGAGAACACCTTATTGCCGTTTTCGCCGGCCGACACACTTGCATTGAAGGCGTCCACGCCGAATCCTACCGTTCTCCCCGCCCAGACCGAGCCGGAGATGCCCAACACCGCGAGGACTGCAATTAGCTTTTTCATTTAAGCTCCTTCGTATTCATTCGCCCAACGCCAACCGTTCCGCGAGCCGCGCAGGGAGTCCGGCCCGGAGGATGCGCTCCTGGGCGGCCTGCACGTCGTACTCGAGACGTTTGAAGCGGACCATGCGCGTAGTGGGATCATAGATCACATAGGCGGCCCGGGGATCCCCGTCGCGCGGCTGGCCGACGCTCCCCACATTGATGAAATACTTGCGCCCGACCGGAAGCTTGAAATCTTGCGGATCGATGCGGTAGACGCCGCTCACCTGCTTTTCGTAGATCATCGGCACGTGGGTGTGGCCGTGAAAGCAGAGCGGCGCTTTCTGGCAGATGAAGTTCGCCTCGGCCTGGAAATGGTCGAACACGTAGCCGAAGGTTTCGGGACGGTCCATCGTGGAATGGACGAGCGCAATGCCCATCTTGGTTTCCACGAACGGCAGGTCGAAGAGCCACTGGATCTCCTCGTCGGTCAACTGTTCGCGCGTCCACTGCACGACGGCTGCGGCGTTGGGGTGGAAGTCTTCGAGGTTCTGTTCGGAGGCCACGTAGTGGTCGTGGTTGCCTTTCACCACCGGACAGCCCAAGTCGCGCACGATCTTCATGCACTCCGAGGGGGCGGCGTTGTAGCCCACCACGTCGCCGGTGCAGAGGAAGTCGGTTACGCCCTCTTTGCGGCAGTCGTCCAGCACCACGTTGAGCGCTTCGATGTTGGCGTGGATATCTCCCAGTATCGCGAATATTCTGGCCATAAAGGTCTTTTGAGGGTGTTTTATTTGAGTAGGGCCACCGCAATCTGCAGATCCTCGACCGTCGTGATCTTCAGATTGGGCTGGTTCGTTTCGAAAATCCTTACTTTCTCGCCGCTTTTCTCGACCACCATGCAGTCGTCGGTGTACTCCTTCTTGCCGGCCGACTTGTAGGCCTTCTTGAGCACGCCGACGGGGAACACCTGGGGCGTCTGCACCTGATAGAGGTCTTCGCGCGACACGGTGCTCACGATCTCCTTCTTGTCCACCTTCTTGATGGTGTCGATAACCTTGTGGCCAACCGTCACCGGACCTCCGGCTTGGGCGTCCTTCACGACTGCGGTCACGAGCTCGGGCGTGATTAGCGGCCTCGCGCCGTCATGCACCAGCACGTAGGTGGTGTCGGCATCGCACTCGTTGAGCCCGGCCTGCACCGACTCCTGCCGGCGCGTGCCGCCCGCCACCACCTTCATGAGCTTGGAAATGCCGAACGTCTTGGCGAGCGCGGTGGCCCCCAGAATCTGTTCCTTGCGCACCACGAGGATGATGCGGTCAACCGCCTTGCTGCGTTCGAGCGCCAAGAGCGACCACGCCACTACTGGCTTGCCGCAAAGCGACATGAACGCCTTGTCGCTGCCAGCTCCCATGCGGGTCGACTTGCCCGCCGCCACCACTATTGCCGTAACCATCTCTATGCCCCCTTTCCGCAACATTTTTTGTACTTTTTGCCGCTTCCGCACGGGCAAGGGTCGTTGCGGCCCACTGCCGCCTGCGTCTTCGGCTTCATGGAAATAGTTTGCGCCTGAAGCCCCAGGATGTCCGCTACCGTCTTGGGCTTGGAGGGGGCGGAGGGCTGCTGCTCCGGCTCGGGGTTGGCGGGAGTGTTGGCGTCGGTTGCCACCATCCGGGGCATGCGCTGATGCATCAGACGCTGCATGCGCATGGCGGTGGCGCTCCGGAACTCGCTCGACACCACCTTGCTCTTGACCGTGTTCATGAGCGTTTCGAACATGCCGAATGCCTCTTTCTTGTATTCGATCAAGGGGTCGCGCTGACCGTAGCTCCGCAGGTTCACACCCTGACGGAGATCGTCCATCGCCCTCAGATAATCCTGCCATTCGCGGTCGATCACCTGCAGGAACACGCCGCGCTCCATGAACGGCAGCACTTCCGGATCTTCGCTCCGGCACTTGGCCTCGTAAGCCTCCTCCACGCGCTTCATCACGAGCTCGCCCGCCTCGAGGGGACGGCCCATGAGCGGCTTAAGCTCCTCTTCGGTGCAGGTGATGGGGAAGGTGACGCCCAGCCAATTCATGAAATCGACGAGTTGGCCGTCTTTCTCGCTGAAGAGGTAGCGGTCGGCCTGGTTCATGACGAGGTCGTTCATCACGTCCAGCACGAGGTTGTGCACCGCCTCCGGTTCGCCGGTCAAGACGCGTCCGCGCAATTCGTAGATGATGGCGCGCTGCTTGTTCATCACGTCATCGTACTCGAGCGTGCGTTTGCGGACGGCGAAATGCTGCTGCTCGACGCGGCGCTGGGCCGTCTCGACCGACCGGTTGAGCCACTTGTGCTCCATCACGTCGCCCTCTTTCATGCCGAGCCGGGCCATGATGCCGCTGATGCGCTGCGAGCCGAACAGCCGCATCAACTGGTCTTCGAGGGAGATGAAGAACTGGCTGGAACCGGGATCGCCCTGACGCGAGCAGCGTCCACGCAGCTGACGGTCGATTCTCCGGCTCTCGTGCCGCTCCGACCCGATCACGTGGAGACCCCCGAGCTCGGTGACGCCCTCTCCGAGCTTGATGTCGGTGCCGCGTCCGGCCATGTTGGTGGCGATGGTGACCGCCCCCTTCTGTCCCGCCAAGGCCACGATCTCTGCTTCGCGCGCATGGTTCTTGGCGTTAAGCACCTCGTGGGGGATGCGGGCCATCTTGAGCATGCGCGAAAGGATCTCGGAAGTGTCAACGGTCACCGTGCCCAGCAGGATCGGCTGGCCCTTCTCGTGGCGACGCGCCACATCGGCGATGATGGCCTTGAACTTCTCGCGCTGCGTGCGGTAGATCTGGTCGTTGTAGTCGATGCGGTTGACGGGCTTGTTGGTGGGGATCGACACCACGTCGAGCTTGTAGATGTCCTTGAATTCCCGCGCTTCCGTTTCGGCCGTGCCGGTCATGCCGGCCAGTTTCTTGTAAAGCCGGAAATAGTTCTGGATGGTGATGGTGGCGAGGGTTTGGCTTTCCTTCTCGATCTCCACCTGCTCCTTGGCTTCGACGGCCTGGTGGAGACCGTCCGACCAACGCCGACCGGGAAGCACGCGGCCCGTGAACTCGTCCACGATGTAGACGTGGTTGTCCTGCACCACGTAGTCCACGTCCTTTTCGTACAGGCAGTAGGCCCTAAGAAGCTGGTCCACCACGTGCACGCGGTCGCTCTTCACCATGAAGTTGCTCTGGGCGTCGCGACGCTTTTCGAGGCGCTCCACGTCGCTCAAGTTCTTGTCGCCGTCGATGGCGCTGAGCTCGGCCGCGAGGTCGGGGAGGACGAAAAGCTTGGGGTCTTCGGGGCAGATCTTCTCGCAGCCCTTGTCGGTGAGGGACACCTCGCGGGTGCGCTCGTCGATCGTGAAATAGAGCTCGTCCTTGAGCTTGAGCGCGCGCTCCTTCCACATTTCGGAGAGCATCTGCATCTCTACGTCCTCGTGCAGCTTCCGGAGCTCGGCGTCTTCCAGCAGGTGCAGGAACTGCTTGTGCTTGGGCATGGAGTGGTAGACCTGGTAGAATTTGTCCTTCACGGTCTGCACGTCGCCCGCCTCCCAGGCTTTCTTGGCCGACTGCACGAAATCGTTGCACTGCGCCGTCTGCACGCGCACGATGGAGGAGACGAGCGGGTTGATCTCGTTGTAGATGTGCGAGGTGGAGACGGTGGCCGGGCCCGAAATGATGAGCGGGGTGCGGGCTTCGTCGATCAAAATGGAGTCTACCTCGTCCACGATCGCGAAATTGTGGCCGCTCTGCACCACCTGTTCGGGACGGATGGCCATGCCGTTGTCGCGGAGGTAGTCGAAACCGAATTCGCTGTTGGTGCCGTAGGTGATGTCGCAGGCGTACTGGGCGCGGCGCTCGTCGGAGTCCATCGAATTCTGGATGCAGCCGACCGTGAGTCCGAGATAGCGGTAGAGGTGGCCCATCCAGCTGGCGTCGCGCCGGGCGAGGTAGTCGTTAACCGTCACGAGCTGCACGTTCTTGCCGGCGAGCGCGTTGAGGTACAAGGGGAGCGTGGCCACGAGCGTCTTGCCTTCGCCCGTCTGCATTTCCGCGATCTTGCCCTGATGGAGCACGATGCCGCCGATGAGCTGCACGTCGAAGGGAATCATGTTCCAGACGAGCGTATGGCCGCAGACTTCTTCGGTGGTGCCAACTAAATGGCGACAGGCGTTTTTGACGAGGGCGAACGCGTCCTCTAGGATGTCATCCAGAGTTTCTCCGTTCTTGACGCGCTCGCGCAGTTCGGCCGTCTTTTTGGGGAAATCTTCGTCCGCGAGATGCTGCGCCTCGAGCGCCGCTTCCTTGGCGTTGATGCGTGCGACGACCGGCCAGAGCTTCTTGAGTTCCCGTTCGTTCTTGGTGCCGAAAATCAGCTTCAGGATGTTCATGCTATTTGTTCCACTATGTTTTCGATGGGGTCGCCCTTGCTTTTCAAAAGCGACACCGTTTGTTCCAGCCTTGCCGACTGTTGCTTCCGTGCGTCGGCGTCATCCAGCCATCGATCCAGCTGACGGCATACCGCCTCGACCGTGAAATTCTCCTGGAGAAGCTCGGGCATGGGTTGGTCGCCCTTGCCTCCGCAACGGTCCCAGATGATGTTCGCGAGCCCCACGTACTTCGTGCCGGTCAAGGCGCGACGGAGAAACGCCGCCAGCAGCGCGCTCACCCGGTAGACGAGGATGGTGGGACAGCCGCAGAAAGCCGCTTCCAATGTGGCCGTGCCGCTCGCGACTACGGCGCATTCGGACTTGAGGAGCACCTCCCTCGCGCCGCCCAGCCGCACTTCGACGTTGGGGGGCAGCTTGAAGCCCCGGATCCAGCCCAAAGCGCGATCGTGGGCGGCCGGAATGGTGAAAGCGAGGTTGGGATGGAGCTTCGCCACTTCGAGGAGCGTGGGGAGAATGCGCATCACTTCGCCCTTGCGCGAACCGGGCAGGAGCGCCACCCGCTTCGGCTGCGGATCGCGCACGAGACCCTCGAACTGGCGCGCAAGCGGATGGCCGGTGAATACGGCGAGACCGGGACGGAAAAGCGACGGTTCGAACGGGAAGAAGCAGCAGAGCCGGTCGAGCGACGCTTCGATCTTGGGGATGCGGCCCTGATGCCACGCCCACACCTGGGGACAGACGATATGCACCGCCTTGACACCGCGACTTTTGGCATAGGCGGCGAGCTTGAGGTTCATGCCGGGATAATCGATCGTCACGATCGCGTCGGGACGCCATTCGTCGATGGCGCGCTCCATCGTGCGTTTGACGCGCAGGAAGAAGAAAATCCGGCTCAGCACCGCAGCGAACCCGAACACCGCCAAGTCAGCGATCTCGAAGCCGTAGTCCTGGTAGGTGCGGATTTCGCACCCTGGAAGCCGCGCCGCGAGCTCGCGCGCGTAGATCATGCCGGACTCCTCGCCGGCCAAAAGCAGGATCTTTTTCTTCGTCATGGTCTCAACGGCGCGGGCGGAAGTCCGCTCTCCACCCCCACGATGGCGATCGAATGCTTGTTGGCGTAGGCGAGCACCTTGTCCTTCTGCAGCACGATCTGCCGCCCCGCCTGGAACGCAATCGCGGTAGCTCCCGCCTTGTGCATGGTTTTCAAAGTCTTGAGCCCGATGACGGGTATGTCGAAACGGAAGTCGTGACCGTCCCGCGCCGCTTTGTAGACGATCGACCCGCCCCCGCGCGAAAGCTTGCCTCCGCGCTTGATGGCCGCGTTCGTGCCCTCGAACGCCTCTACCGCGAGCACCATGCCGTCGCGCACCATCACCGTCTGCCCCACGTCGTGGAGCCCCATGTCGTGCGCCACTTTCTTGGCGTGTTCGATGTCGCTCGCCTCCTGGGCGGTGAGATCGCGCGCCGTGAGCCGCCCCACGCCCGGCATGGAATCGTCCATGAAGAGCGAAGCCGGCAGCACCTTGAGGCCCATCTGGCCGAGCTTTTCGATGAGTTTGCCGAAGATGGTGTGCGCGTTCTTGACCTTGAGCTCGTCGAGCCATTTCTGGATTTCGCGGTCGAACCCGCCCCGGAAAATCGACATGGGGCTGATCTGCCCCGCCATGATCACGCCGTCATACCCTTCCGAAGCCAGTTTGCGCAACGAGGCGATAGACTCGCGCAAGGTGAACCACCTTACGTGATCGGCCGCCAAAGCCGTCCTGCGCGAGGTCGAACCTTTGATCGCCACGACATCCACTTGCGGCACGCCCGCCTTGTGCGCACCCTCCACGAGCAACCGGGGATAATCCCCGCTACCCGCGATTATCGCCAACTTTTCTATCATTGTATAATATTATATCATATTCCCGGCCAAAAATCAAGCGCTAATTTACGTTTGCCGTCAGGTTAGCGCCAATTTCAGTTCGGCGAGAGACCGGGAAATTTTGATTAGATTCCATCGACGGGACCACCTAGGCAGTTCGCGCCAGTAGGCCAAAAGCTCCTTGATCCGGCCCAAAACCGGCCTTTCGCCGTAGAGTTCGGCCCGGCTTGCGTCGATATAGCGGGAGAGCAGTTCCATTATGTCCGCCCTTTCGCCCAAGGACCGGATGAACGGACGTCCGACCATATTGCCGCCCGGACCGTTATATATGAGCGGCATTCCGGCCACTTCGCGGATGCGCGCGAAGGCGGCTTCGTCGCACGGACCTTCGTACATCGCCTTGGCGGTCCGGGGGTGGACGGTCAGGAAGCGCAAGGGATACCGGTTCAGCATCGGCATGAGCGAAAGGAGTTCGTCGTTCCGCTCCACGCCCAGGCGCGCCTTGACGGAGAAATTGCCGGGGCCCATCACTTCGCAACCGGTCTCAACCATGCGTTCCAGGACGTCCGGAGTGCGCAAAAGTCCGCTCCCGCGTCCCTTGTTGCGCACCATCGGGAACGGACATCCGCAGTTGAGGTCGGCCGTAACATGGCCGATTTCGCGGATGCGTTCGAGACAATACCGGAGCGCGAGCGGGTCTTTGCCGATGAACTGGACGGTTACGTTCGGTTCGACCGGTGATACTTCGCGATCTTTGAGCGGATCCAAGCCCGGCATGGCGGAAACGAACGGCGTGATGGCTCCGGTGAAGCCGGCCTCTTCGATGGCGGACTTGAACACCCGTCGGAAGGTGCGGATGGTTACGCCACGCAGGGGCGCCAGCAGTTTAATAGACGAGCTGGCTGCCACCGATGGTCTCGCGCAGGATGCTGTCGCCCGGGACGGCGTTGGGGGAGGCGGTTTCGATCAGCCGGAAGAACTCGCAGGAATTGATGACCGGGAAGTTGTCGGGCTGACGTATGCGCACCATTTCCAGGAGGCCGAGAATATAGGGTTTAAGGACCGCCATTTCGTAGTCGAGCGAGGAGTCGAACTCCACGTCGGCGTTGGGGCGGAACGGGTCGATCCACTTCTTTTCGCCCTCCCGCACGAGCGGCCACATGCGGAGCGTTTCCGCCGGGTGGGTCTTGCGGAACTGGTTGTCGCGCACCATTCGCCGGTAGAGACGGTTCTCGGAAGGCCGGAGTTTGGTGAAGGCGAACACCTCCAGATTGCTCCGGGGCTCCACGAAAATGCGGTACTTCATTTCGTCCGGCACGTACTCGGTGAGGATCGGATTGAGCGAATGGATGCCTTCGAGCACGATGATGCCGTTCGGGGGCAGGTGGCGCGAAGCCGAAATATCGTCGAACGGGGCCTTCTTGACGAAATCGAAGCGGTGCGCCACGATCGTCCGCCCTTCGAGCAGCGCGTTGAGGTCGGCCGCCAGACGCACGCGGTCCACGCAGTCCACATGCTCGTAGTCGAGCGAGCCGTCGGGGTTCTTGGGATAGTAGGGGTCGCCCTTGAAATAGTCGTCGGTGGAAAGGTGGAGCGCGTAGATGCCGTCCACCCTAAGTTGCGTACAGAGCCGCTTGGCGGTAGTGGTCTTGCCGGCCGAAGACCCCCCCGACACCAACACCAGCCGGACGCCGGATTTGGACACGATGGAATCGGCGATGGCGGAGAGCGCCTTGTGCTGACGGGCTTCGCAGACGCGGACAAATTCGTCGAATTCGCCGCCCAGCACCTGTTCGTTGAGCTCGTCGATGGTCATAGGGAGTTGGTGCCTCTCCATCCGATCTTGCGGCGCATCACGTCGCAGGGATCGTAACCTTCGAGCTCGATGATGAGCGCGTTCTGCCCCGAACGCACCACTTCCACCGTTTCGTTGCCGTCGAGCGTAAACACCGGTTCGCCGTCGGCATAGACGTTGATCTTCTCGGCGCGACCGTTCGAACGTTGGCAGCTGGTGATGGCGAATTTGTACTTGTCGCCGAAGACGACGGGCCTTACGCCCAAAGTGTGCGGATTCATGGGGGTCACCACCATCACGCCCGATTCCGGCATCACCACCGGGCCTCCGGCGGAAAGCGAATAGGCGGTAGAGCCGGTGGGGGTGGCCACGATGAGCCCGTCGCACATGTAGCGGGTGAACAGTTTGCCGTTCACCTGCAGATCGAGCACTGCGGCGTGGCCGCTTATTTCGCGCGCGATCACCACATCGTTCAAAGCGGTGATCATGGGCCCCACCACGCCCACCTTGCCGATCGAAAGGACGGCGCGTTGGGACACGCGGAAGCGCCCGGCCGCCAGTTCCTCGATGGCGAAGTCGAAATCCTTCTCCTCCACGCTCGAAAGGTAGCCCAAAGTGCCCATGTTGAGTCCAAGGACCGGCACGCCGGGATACTCGTGGATGGCGCGCAAGATGGTGCCGTCGCCCCCCAAGGCCACGATGACGTCGGCGTCGTAGCCCATGCATTCCTTGATGCCGTACTGCGCGGCTTTGGCGGCCAGGAGTTCCTTCTTGGCGAGGGCGTCGGCCTTCTTCAGGTTGACGCTAAAATGGATTTTGCCTATTTTCATCGCTTCATCGCAATTTCGGGACAGGTGAAAGGATCGGTATGCTTGGTGCAGTTGATGCAGCCGGTGTAAAGCTTGTGCATGACTTCCGTCTTGGGGATTTCGCGGAAGCCGAGCGAACGGAAGAAGTCGGGCGCGAAAGTGAGCACCACGAGTTCCATCGGCTCGAAGACGGACACTTTTCTGGCGATCGCCTCTACCAGCATCCCGCCCGCCCCTTGGCGGCGAAACGCCGTCTTGACCGCAAGCGACTGGATCTCCACCATCGCCTTCGACCAGTCGCCCAATTCCGGATGAATGGTGTAGGCCGCGCAGCCGATCATTTCCCCTTCGGCCTCGGCCACGAAAAAGCGGTCGATGTTCTCCACGATATTGCCGATGGAACGCGGCACGAGCTGGTCGCGATTGAGGTGGATGAGGGCGAAAATCTTTTCCGCATCCTTGAGCCGGGCCGGTCTTATCAACGTCGCCATGTCGTTTTCCATTGAGGTTGGGCGGGAGGACGGGATGGACGCGAATAGCCGCGATAGCCCGAGCCGCCCGCATATTCCATCGACGACAGCGACAGCCGCCTGCGGTTGACGAGCGAATCGGGGATTTCGGTCACGAACATGCTCGGGTTCACGGGGAACATGCCGCCATCGGGCGTCTTGCGGATGGTGGGGGAAAAGAGATGAAGCTGGTCTTTGGCGCGCGTCACCGCCACGTAGAAGAGACGGCGTTCTTCGTCCATGCGGCCTTCTTCGGCGGCTTTCTGGCTGGGGAACATGCCTTCCGAAAGCCAGGGAACGAATACGACCGGCCATTCCATTCCCTTGGCCTGATGGACGGTCGATAGCGTGACGCGATCTGTATCCGGGTCGTTGCGGCGAACGTCCAGATTGGTCAGGAGCGCCACGTCCGCCAGAAATCCTTCGAGTCCGCTTTCGGAAGCGGCGATCTGGGCGGCAAGTTCCTTGATGTCGTCCAGCCGGTCGTCGGCCTCCTCGCCCTCGAACTCGCGGTGCAGATGGCCGGAATAGAAATATTCGCAGAAATCCTCCACCACCTTGCCCGTTTCCTCCCGCTCCAGATGGTCGCCGGCGCGGGAAAAAGCGCTCGAAATCTGCTGCCAGGACGGTTTGGCCTTGGCGCCCAAAAGCCCTTCAAGCGCCTCGCGGTCGGACTGCAAGCGTCCATCGAACATGCCGCCCAATTTATCCCAGAACTTCTTGGCGGACTTTTCGCCCACTCCAGGCAGAAGCCCCATCAACCGCATGAAACTCAGTTCGTCGCGCGGATTGACGAGGAGCCGCAGATAGGCGAGCACGTCCTTGGTGTGGAGCTGTTCGAATACGCCGATTCCGCTGGTGATGCGATGCGGCACATGCATGCGCGCAAACGCCATCTGCACGTCGATGGACTGGAAATGGCTGCGGTAGAGCACCGCCATGTCGCTGTAGCGGTAGCCCATTTCACGGTACTCGCGCACGAGCCGCAGAATCTCCTGCGCCTGCGCCTTGCCGTCGTAGCAAGTGCACTTCCAAGGCTTGTCGCCGGACGGGGAACGGAACGCGCGGAGCTGCTTCTCGAACTGGCCGGTAGCATCCTTCATCACCACGTTCGCCACGTCCAGGATGCCGGGTACGGACCGGTAGTTGCGTTCGAGCTTGACGATGCGGCAGCCCTCCCAACGCTTGGGGAAATCCATGATATTCTCGATCTGCGCGCCGCGCCAGGTGTAGATGCACTGGAAATCGTCCCCCACCGCCATGATATTGCGCCACTTTTCCGCGAGGATATCGGTGAATTCCGCCTGCAGTCCGTTCGTATCCTGGTATTCGTCCACCAATACGTGCTGGAAATGCTCCTGCAAGAGTTCGCGCACGCCAGGCTGGGTCTTTAGGAGTTTGAGTCCGTAAACAAGCAGATCGTCGAAGTCCATCGCCCCCAACTCGAGCTTGCGCGCCATATACTTGCCGGCGATGGCGGCAATGGCCTCGGGGTCGATGCCGGCCGTCTTCGTCTGCCATCTGGACGCGATCGCCTCCACGCTCTTGCCTTCGTTGGCCGATTCGCTGATGATCTTGGCGATAAGTTCCTTCTTGGGGAAGTCCTTGGGGTTGGGGATGTCGGCCTTGATGATTTCGCCGATCAGCTTCTTCTGGTCGTCTTCGTCCAGAATCTGGAATCCGGGCTGAAAACCGAGTTTGCCGCCATAGCGACGCAACAGCCGGGCGCAGACGGAATGGAACGTGCCCGACCAGATCGAACTTACGGCATCGCCGCAGAGCTTCTGGGCGCGCTCCTGCATTTCCCGGGCGGCGCGGTTGGTGAAGGTGAGCAGCAGAATGCGCGAGGGATCCACGCCCTGCTCGATGAGGTATGCCACCCGATGCACCAGCGTGCGCGTTTTGCCCGTTCCGGCCGCCGCCAGCACGAGCAAAGGACCGTCGCCCGCAGTGGCCGCCGCGAACTGTTCGGGATTGAGGAGCTGGGAAAAGTCGGTCATCGCGCGTAAGATCACTTGGTGATGTAGATCTTGGCGAGGTCGGTCTTGTAGCAGGACTTTTCCGAAATGTCGAGCTCCTCGAAGAGTTTCTCGCCCGGTCTTATCCCGGTGAAGACGATTGGGATGTCCACATACGGCAGGTAGCCCGCCTGGCGGATCATGCTCTCGGCCAGCTCCACGATGCGCACGGGCTTGCCCATGTCGAGCGTGTAGATGGCGCGCTCCGGACGGCTCGCCGCCTGCAACACCAGCGAAACGGCTTCATCGACCGTCATGAAATAGCGTTTCATGTCCGGATGGGTCACGGTCACCGGACCGCCCTTCGCGATCTGCTCCTTGAAAAGCGGCACCACCGAACCGGAAGACCCCAGCACGTTGCCGAACCGGACCGCCGCGAACGAAGTGGTCGATTCCCGGTTGAAATTCATAAGCGCGCGTTCGGCCGCCTCTTTGGTCTTGCCCATGACGGACACGGGATTGACGGCCTTGTCGGTGCTGATCATGACAAAGCGCTCAACCCCGTGCTGTCCGGCCAGTCCCGCCAAAGTAATGGTGGCCTGCGTATTGTTGAGATAGCCGGCTTCGGGATTCTTCTCCACCATCGGCACGTGCTTGTAGGCGGCCGCGTGCAACACCACCTTGGGGCAATGCTCCTCGAAAACGGCATCCATCTTCTCTTCGTCGCCGCAATCCGCCATGATCGGCACGAACGCCACGTTGGGACACATGGCCGTCATCTTCCGGTCGATCTCGTAAAGCGCGTTCTCGCCGCGCTCCACGAGCAGGATCTTGGAGGCGCCCGCAAACGCCACCTGGCGGACGATTTCGGAGCCGATGCTGCCGCCCGCGCCGGTCACCATCACGCATTTGCCCATCAGGAACCGGGCGGCAAGCGTGTTGTCGAACCGGCGTTCGGTGCGCTCCAGGAGACCCGACTCGCGCTGACGTTCCAGGCAGTAATGCTTCCAGGCGAAACGCACCGCGATCATCCCGGCCGAAGCGAAAGCCGCAGTCATCGCCGCCACCGTGTAGGGCGGACGCAAATAGGCGTAGGCCATGCTCTCCATCGCGAAACGCATCGCCACCAGCACCACCACGCTCAAACCGGCCGCCACGAGATAGCGCGGAACCTCCGTCATGCGCATCTGGCGCCACGACCTGCGGTAGACGCCGCACACGGCCAGCATCAGCAGATGCACGGTTGCGACCGTCGCGAAACTGCACCCCACCGCCCGCCAGCCCCACTGGGGGGCCAGGAAGTTCATGCGCAGAAGAAACGCCGTGAGATACGCCGCCGCCACGATGGCGAGATCGGCAACCATCGCCAGAACACGCAGGAAGACCACTTCCGCCCAAGCTTTGCCGCGACTTGTCATCGGATGAAGAAATAGAGGATCGCCGGAGCGATGAGGAGCGAATCGAACATGTCCAGAAACCCGCCCATGCCGTTGGTGAACTTCATGGCGGAGGAGTCTTTGACGCCGATCCAACGCTTGAACTTGGATTCCACCAGGTCGCCCAAAGTGCCGAGCACCGCCGCCGCGAGACCGAACGCCAACGCCTTGGCGAGCGGGAAGTGGGTTGCGGGGATGAAGCAGCACGAAACGAGCGAAGAGAGCAGGATCGATCCGGCCATGCCCTCCCAGCTCTTGTTGGGCGAAATGCCTGGACACATCTTGTGGTTTCCGCATTTCATGCACTTGGCGGACGTGAGGCCGAACGCGAATCCGCCCACGTCGGAAAACTTGATGATGGCAATCACGTAAAGGAGCATCACGTTATTGTAGGTGTTGACGATCATCGCGAGCATCGACAATCCGCCCGCGATGAACGCCGCGCCGGCCACCAGCCAGCAAACCGAAACCGGAGTGACCTTGGAAAACTTTTTCCGCAACAGCAGCGCGTATTCCGCTACCGCCAGGGCCGCGAGCGCGCCGACGACCGGCACTGCCGCTTTGGGCGGGATGAACAGAATGGCGCAAATGGCCGCCGCACCAACCGCAAGTCCCGTGAAAGTTCTTTTGGCTACCGGATTCATTTCTTCAACCTTCCTCCCATTCTGCGTTCCCGTTTGGCGTACGATTCCAGGGCTTTGTCGAACTCCGCCCGATCGAAATCCGGCCAAAGGGTTTCGGTGAAATAATACTCGCTGTAGGCGCTCTGCCACAACAGGAAATTGCTGGTCCGTTGTTCGCCGGAAGTACGGATGATCAGATCGGGATCGGGCAGTCCGGCCGTGTCGAGACACTTGGCGAAGTCCTCCTCCGATCCGCCTTTGAACTTCATGGCCGCGCGCACGATCTCGTCCCTGCCGCCGTACGAAAGCGCCACTATCAGCGTGAAATCGCCATCGGCCGTCCTGGCTTCGAGGTCCGCGATCTCCGCCTGGAGCTTCTCGCTCAAATCGCCGCGGCGTCCGATCACCCGGAAGCGCACCCGCTCTTTGACGAGCGTCTTTTCCTTGGAGTGGATAAAGCCGGACAATAGCTTCATCAGCCCCGAAACTTCCTCTTCCGACCGCTTCCAGTTCTCCGTGCTGAAGGCGTAGACCGTGAGGTATTTGATCCCGGCGTCCTTGCAGTAATGCATGCACCTATCGAGCGCCTCCGCCCCCGCCCGATGCCCCATGAGGCGCGGCAGGTGGCGCTTTTCGGCCCACCGGCCGTTGCCGTCCATGATTACCGCCAGATGCTCCATCAGATGTTGATCCGGAGCGTGGTCTCGCGGGCGGGCCCTACCGACAGCACGCCCAGTTTGCCGCCACAGATCTCGAGGATGCGGTCGATATACTTCTTGGCGTTTTCGGGAAGTTCGGAATAGTCGGTGATGTGACTCGTTTCACACTGCCAGCCGGGCATCTCTTCGTAGATGGGTTCGCAGGTGGCGAGCGCGTCGAGGTCCATCGGGAACGTCTGGTAGACGAATCCGTCGGGACGGCGATAGCCCGTGCAGATCTTGACGACCGGGAAGGTGTCGAGCACGTCCAACTTGGTCATGGCCCAATAGTCGATGCCGTTGATGCGCCGCGCGAAACGCGCCACGCACGCGTCGAACCAGCCGCACCTCCGGGGGCGGCCGGTCGTGGCGCCATATTCGCCTCCGCGCTGGCGCAAGGTTTCGCCGTCTTCGTCGAAAAGTTCGGTGGGGAACGGACCCTCGCCCACCCGCGTGGTGTAGAGCTTCAAAACTCCGATCACCCGGTCGATGCACCGGGGACTCACGCCGGAACCGGTGCAGGCGCCGCCGGCCGTGGGGTTGGAGCTGGTTACGAAGGGATAGGTGCCGAAGTCGATATCGAGCATCGTAGCCTGGGCGCCTTCGAACAGAACGGACTTTTCAGCCTCCAGCTGCTCGTGGATGAACTGGATGGTGTCGGTCACGTACGGCATCAACGCGGGCTTGACCGGCATATAGAGCCGGACCATCTCTTCCGGATCGAGCGGCTGGGCGTTGAGCGCCTTTAGCTTGCGGTTGGCCTCTTCCACGTGTTCGCGGATGAGATCTTCGAAATTGGGCTTGAGAATATCGCCCACGCGCATGCCGCTCCGGCCCACCTTGTCCGCATAGGCCGGACCGATCCCGCGCCCGGTGGTGCCGATCTTCTTGCCTTCGGGACGCGCCGCCTCGTCGGCCCGGTCCAAAGCCCGGTGCCACTGCATCACCATCTGCGCCCGCTCGGAGATATGGAAGCGTCCCTGTAGCTCGAAGCCCCAGCTCTTGACCTGCTCGAGCTCCTTCATGAGATCGAACGGATCCATCACCACGCCGTTGCCGATGATGCAATGCTTGCCTTCGTGCAGCACGCCCGACGGCACCAGATGCAGCACGTATTTCTTGTCGCCCACCACTACGGTATGGCCGGCGTTGGATCCGCCTTGAAAGCGCACCACCACGTCGGACTCTTCCGTCAGGAAGTCGATGACCTTGCCCTTGCCTTCATCGCCCCATTGGGCACCCACCAGCACTGTGTTCATTTTGGTTTTTCCTATTTTAAATGGTTATGGTATATTATATCATAAAAAGACGTTCAAGTAAAGGGGAAATAAAAGATTCCGACACTTCCATCCCGAGCGCGATATGCGGCTTGTTGGCGCCGTGGAAGTCGCTTCCGGCCGATTTTACCAGTCCCAAACGGTCCGCCATGCGGGTAAACTCCACGTTCATCTCCGGGGTGTTGGCTTCGTACAGCGCCTCGAGTCCGTCCAGGCCCATTTCCTTCAGCGGCCACAAATTGCGTTCCACGACGGAAAAGTCCACTCCTTCGGTTTTCCACCGGAAAGACCAGTATCGCGGGTGCGCCATGACCGCGATCCCCCCTGCCGCATGCACCACCTTTATCGCCTCCTCCTGCGAGGGCTGGTAGCGCTCCACGAAACAGCTCGTGGACTCGGGCGAATCCTTCATGAGATACCGGCTGAACGCCTCTGAGATGCTCTTCACGTACCCCTTGTCCATCAGCCAGCGGGCGAAATGGGGCCGGGCCAGAACCTCGCCGTGGGCATAGGCGGCTATCTCGTCAGCGGGGATTTCGATGCCCAAGCGCGCGAACCGGCCGATGATTATCCGGTTGCGCTCGTTGCGCCCTTCGAGAATCTTGCGGAGAAACTTCCGGAGCCCTTCATGGCCGGGATCGATCCCCAGTCCGAGCAGATGAAACTGGTCCAGCCCCTCGCCCGGATCCACCGCGAGCTCGATTCCCCTGGAGCCGGCGTCCACATTGTCGTGATCGGTGATGATATAGTGCCTCATCCCGATCCGGTCGGCCTGGACCGCGATTTCTTCCGGCGAAAAGGTTCCGTCCGAGAACGACGAATGGAGGTGGAAATCAACTTTCATGGATGATCTTCTCCGCCCCCCGGATCCATTCGCGCATCGAATCTTCGCTCGCTGCCTCCACCAAAAGCCGCAAATAAGGCTCGGTGTTGGACTTCCTCACCGACATCCATCCTTCCGGTTTTTCCATCCGGTAACCGTCCATATCGTTCACCTCGCCGCCGAACCACGCCCGGATACGCTCCATCGCGCCGTCCTTGTCCTCCACCTTGTAGTTGAGTTCTCCGGAATTGAAATACCGCCGGGCGATCGGAGCCATCAGGCGCGAAAAAGTCTCGCCCCGGCGCTTGGCTTCCGCCGCCCGGCCGAGAATCCGGATGGCCGCCAAAATGCCGGAATCGCACCCGTGGAAGTCGCGGAAGTAATAGTGTCCGGCCAGTTCCCCGCCGCCGATCGACCCCACCTTGCGCAAAATCGGCTTGGCGAACGCATGCCCCACCGGCACCATTACCGGCTCGCCGCCATGCTCGCGGATATATTCGATCACGCCCCGGCTGGTGCGCACGTCGTGGATCACCTTCTCGCCCTTCACCTCCACCACCAGCGGAATGAGATAGTCGGGCTGGACGAACGCCCCCTTTTCGTCCACCACCATGCACCGGTCGGCGTCGCCGTCGAACACGATGCCGAGATCGAGCCCTTCACTCCGCACCAGTTCCGAAATCTGCACCCGGGCCGCGGGGTCGAGCGGATTGGGGCTGTGCGCGGGAAAGCTCCCGTCCATCGTGTCGTTGATGATCTTGGCCCCGGGGAAAAGCCGCCGGACCAACAGCGAGGCCATGCCGTTGCTGGCGTCGATACCGAACTTGAGCCCGGTCAGATCGGGCATTTGCGCCTGCATGAAACCGATATAGCGCTCAAGATAGTCCATTGACGATCGCCTCCACTTTGTCCAGTCCGTCCTTGTACCCCACCGGCAATGCGGTTCGGATCGACACTTTGAGTCCGTTGTCCGTAGGCGGATTGTGCGAAGCCGTAATCATCACCGACGCATCGAAACCGTCCTCGGCCGTGAAAAAATAGACCATCGGCGTGGTGGAGAGACCCAAGTCGCTCACTTCGGCCCCACTCGTCTCCAGTCCCTTGACCAGCGCCTCGTGCACGGCCGGCGAGGTAAGCCGGCAGTCGCGCCCGACCAGCCACTTCCTGGCGTTCAAAACTTTCGGCAGCGCCTCGCCCACCTTGCGGACGGTGTCGAGATCGAAATCCTTGCCGAAGGTTCCGCGCATGTCATACGCTTTGAAGAATCCCATCCACATCCCTCCTTATCTGGGCTTTGAGTTCCTCGACATCGACGAATTTGCGTTCCGGCCGGATGAAGCGCACCATTTCCGCCTCGCACCGGTCTGTGATATCCGCACCGTCTTCCAGCATATGCACTTCGCAAACGGCGCCGTTCCACGCTTTCTCGCCGAAAGTCGGCGCCACGCCATAGTTGGCGATTCCCTTTTTGCCCCCCAGCCGCACCTCGTACACGCCCTTCGGCACTTCTACGAGTTCTTCGTCCGGCCTGATGTTGATGGTGGGGAAGCCGAGTTTGCGTCCTTCGCCTTTACCCGGTGCCACCCGACCCGAAAGCCGCCAATTGCGCCCCAGCATGGCCGCCGCCCCCTGCATGTCGCCCGACTTAAGCGCCTGCCGGATGCGGGTGGAGGAAATCTTTTCGCCCAGGTACGTTTCGTAAGGGACGGTTTCCGCTCCGAAACCCGCCGCCTTGAGCCATCCGATATCCGCCTTGCCGCCCCTTCCGAAGCGCCAGTTCTCCCCGGCGTATATGGCCTTGACCCCAAGCGGCGCCAGATGTTTTGCGACAAACTCCGCCGGCTCCAGTTCCGCCATTGACCGATCGAACTCCAGGACAACCGTTTTCTTGCCCAGCGCCCTTATCCGCTCCAGCCGCGCCTCCGCCGTCATTATCATCCGCGGCGCCTTCTCCGGCGCCAGCACCGACAACGGATGGTTCCGGAAAGTGACTACCGTTCCGGCCCGGTCCAGAATGGCTTGGTGTCCCCGGTGGACGCCGTCGAAGAATCCTATCGCAAGGCTATCCCGAGCGGCATCACACATGACGGGAAGTCCCTGATTTCAATTTCCAGAAGTTTGCCGAAAGGCACGGCTTCTTCCACCTTGAATTTGCCGATCTCCGTGCGCCGGACCGATTCCAGCGCCGCGCCCATTTCATCCGCCAATGCCCGGACTATAGTCTTGGCGGTGCACTTCAGCCGGAAAGAATTACCTTCCAGTTCCAACCGGTATACATGCGCCATGAACTGCTCGTGTTCGCCCGTATCCGCCACTTCGTAACCGGCGGAACCCTCCCGGCGCACGCTGCAGAAACGCGGCTCCCGCTGGAAAATATCGCCTTTGAACTCCTTGAGATCGGGATGGAAATCGGCTTCCGGCACCGCCCCCGGCACTTCAACTCCGTAAATATCGCCGGTATTCGTTTTAAGGCCGATCCGGATCGTTCCCTCGTACGTCCGGTCCTCCCCCATCACCCGGTCGGTGAACTTGTTGGCGTCGCCGATCAAGAGCACCAAGAGCCCGCTCGCCATCGCGTCCAGACTCCCCCCGTGGCCCACCTTTACGAGGTTGAACTTGCGTTTGACCGCTTTGATGACGGAAGAAAACGCGATTCCCGCCGGCTTGTCCACCAGCAGAAACCCGTTCAGCCGCTCAAGCTCCCCCAGTTGCGTCAGATTGGCCATCGAGATTGTCGAGAATCGCCAGCACTTCGTCGCCCTTTTCGAGCGACCGGTCGAGCTGGAACAAGAGACGCGGCGTAAACTTGAGCCGGACTTCCCGGTTGATGAGCGCCTGGAACTTCTTGGCGTTGTGCTTGAGATGCTGCAAGGCCGTTTCCTTCATGGCTTCGTCGCCGAAAACGGAAATCCCCACCGTCGCATCGCGCAGATCCTTGCCGCACTTAACGCCGGTCACGGTGATGAATCCGGGGGCGACGGAATCGCCCTGCATCACCGTGAACATCCCTTCGGCGATCACCCGCTTCAGGAGCGAGTTTATCCTTTCCAGCCGGTCTACCGCCATCAGAGGCTCCTCGGAAGCTCTTCGAGGACGTAGCACTCCACGATATCGCCCGTCTTGAACTCTTCGTAGTCCTGGAAGCAGATGCCGCATTCCTGCTGGCCGGTCACTTCCTTGACCTCGTCCTTGAAGTGGCGGA
>CAMZDY010000010.1 GCA_947305585.1 uncultured Verrucomicrobiota bacterium
GTTTGTGATATGGTATTATACCATATTTCCGCCCGAAAATCAAGCGGAAAGTGCAACTTCCTCCCTCTCGTCTATGGGGTCAGGCACCGTTGATGCCACAACTCCTAAACTCCGAGACTCCCAATAGCGAAAGCAACTTTCGTCCATGGGGTCAGATCCTAATCGTCTTTCAAGGAAGCGGCCATGGCCACGAAGTCTGAATGTCGAGCAATTTCCGCTCCAGTTCCGGGAAGTCGTTTTTTACCGCCTCCCACACTAGAGCATCGTCGACCTTCATGTATTCGTGCATGATGAAATTCCGCATATCGGAAGCTTCGCGCCAAGGCACTCCGGGATACTTTTCTTTCGTTTCCTCCGAAACCATGTGCGCCGCCTCGCCCACAATAGTAACGTACCGTTCGGCGGCAGCCATCTTGTCGTCGCTGCCGAGGAACTGCTCGCGCGTGATTCCAGCAACCGATTGCCGAGCCTTCCGGATCGCCTCCAGCATGTGCTTGATTCTCGCAATGTCGCGTTTCATACCGCCACCAAATCTCTCCTTGTTTCGACGGAAAAGGCGGAATCGTCCTCGATGCAACGCCGAGACACCAAATCCACCTTCCGGTCCAGCAAACCGGCCAACGAATTCTTGAGCCGGCTCATCGAGAACAGGGACGCGCCGTCTTTCAACGACACCATAAAGTCCACGTCGCTGTCGGGGCGTTCCTCCTTGCGGGCGCACGAACCGAAGACCCAAAGCTTTTCTGCTTTGTGTTTTCTCGCGATAGCGTAGATTTCATCCCGCTTCGCCCTAATCTCATCGAGCATGCACATGACGCTTCCTGCCGGTTTTCTCCCTTTCCAGTGTATATTATATCATATTTCTCGCCATTCCGTCAAGCGGAAAGTGCCAAAATCTGTTGGCGGTTGTTGGGCGGATAAAAGAGCCCCGGGCGGACGAGTGAAGAAAGGTACTAGTACTTTCCTACTAAAGTACTAGTACTTTGCCACTAAAGTACTAGTACCTTTCCACTAAAGTACTAGTACTTTAGTTCACTCCCCAGCCTAGAAACACTTACTCCCCGCCCTAGACATTATTACTCCCCAGCCTTGATATGCTATATAACGGCGCTCGGGGTTGGGTCATAAGAGCGGAGAAGGCATTGAGCGAACGGAGGTTGCCCCGCATCCGACCGCACCTGACAGGGCACAAAACAAGTGCAATGGTTAAATCGTAATTCCGAAAGGAGAACTTATGGAAAAGTTCAAGATGATCATGGAGGTCATTAACGCCTGCTTGCAGGCCATCTGGAACGCATTGTTCAAGTAACGGCCTCCACCGGGGGCGGGGCCAATCCCCCCGCCCCCTTATTCAGCGCAGGGTTCCGTTCTTCGGCAGTTGGCGTTCAAGGTACCATTGCGTAAGCACTTTGAGCTGCTCGTAGGTGAAGGTCCGCTCGACCGTCCATTTCGAAAGGAATGCCCCGAGCCACCACGCCTCGTTGGCGCCCGCGCCCCACGACGCGTCCGCCGCAATCCACTTCTCGAATTTCCGCTTGAGGTGCCGCTGATCCTTGACCTGCGGGGAACGCCAAACGGACAGGAACATTTCTTCCGAGGATTCTCTGGGGGCGAAGATCCTGGCGTCGAACAGGTCGGACCCCTCATGTGCCAGCAGGGAAACCTTGTTCGAAAGGCCGCCGCCATATCCCGTGAGCCCGTTATCCGCACCGATCACGCGATGGCACGGGACTATGATGCAAACCGGATTCCATCCCACCGCGCCGCCCACCGCGCGCGCCGAGACCTTGGCGCCGCCATGCTTCTTCGAGATCGCCTTGGCGATGTCGCCGTACGTGACCGTCGCACCGTATGGAATTTTGAGCAATTCGCCGATAACGTCCGTGCGGAACGCCGTCAATCCTTCGATGCGATAGCACGGTTTCCAGTCGGGCTCGCGTCCGGCGAAATACTCGTCCAGCCAGCGGCATGTCTCGCGGAATACCGGCGTCTCGCGCGGTTCCGCATCTTCGCCATAGCGCGCCGCATCACACGAGCCGACGAACCGAAGCCCGGTCAGCGTCTCGCCGTCGCCGCACATCACGAGATCGTCAAACCCGTCCGGCGTCTTGTATTTCCAGATGTATTTCATACTAAATCCTGACATTCTGCGAATATTATACCTTCCGCGCGCCGCCCACCGCGCGGCGTAAGGTGCCTATTCAGGAGCGCCGTGCAACCTTCCCAGACGTCAGCATACGTTTCATCGAAGTTGCCGGTGTACCACGGATCGGCGATCGAGCGCGAAGAGCCCGCAAACTCCAGCAGTTTGCGGATCTTCGGCCGGTCTTCGGGATCGACGAGACGCCGCAGGTCGGCAATGTTATAATCGTCCATGCCGATCAAAAGGTCGTACTCCCGCGCTTTGGCGGCAGTCAACCGCCAGGCGGCACGCGGCGCAAACGGAATGCCCTGTTCGCGCAGTTTGGCGCGCGTGCCATGATGGATGTCGTTTCCGATTTCATCGGTGTGGAGGGCGGCGCTCTCCACCAGGATATCGCTCCGTCCGGCCCGGCGGACGAGTTCCTTCATCACGAACTCCGCCATCGGCGAACGGCAGATGTTGCCATGGCACAGAAAGAGGATCTTCATGCGGCCGGAGCTTTGCCCGCACCGTCGGCGGAGTCGAAACGGCGATTGCGGAAGTAGAGGAGGATGTCGCAACCGACGACGAAAAAGAGGAGGAGATAGACCCAGGTGACCCAATTGAAGCTGTTGAGCACTTTGTGGACGATGCCGAAAACGTAGCCCAGCTCGATAAGACAGAGGAAAACGATGCTCTTGCCCTTGGTGCTGCGGGACTTCAGCGACTTGGCGATGGAAAACGGCCACGAGGCGCCGAAACACACCAACATCATAAATTCGAAAACGCTCATGCGGACTGGTTCCTGGTTTCGAGGTCGGCCCAGCGGTCGACCAGTTGTTCGAGAGTGGCCT
The DNA here is from genome assembly GCA_947305585.1 of uncultured Verrucomicrobiota bacterium. Classification (GTDB taxonomy): domain Bacteria; phylum Verrucomicrobiota; class Kiritimatiellia; order RFP12; family UBA1067; genus UBA1067. Next base: position 2,977 of record CAMZDY010000010.1, read on the forward strand.
CGAGCGAGGCGAGGCGGGAAGAATCGACGGTTTCGCGGTTGACCAACGCCTGCTGCAAGGCGGCGATTTCGGCCTCGAGCGCGGAAATGCGGTCCGGCAACTGCGCAAGTTCGCGCTGTTCGTGGTAGGAGAGCTTCTTTTTGTCCTTTGGCGTCTGCTCCCGGCGGACCGGTTCGGCCGGGCCAGACTCCGCCAATCGGTCTTCGGCGGACGCGCCTTCGAGGTCGAGCGTGGAGGTGACCACGTTGTCCATGAACTCGCGGTCGTGGCTCACCAAAAGGAGCGTGCCTTTGTAGTCCATCAACTCCTCTTCCAGGAGCTCCAGCGTCTCGATGTCGAGATCGTTGGTGGGCTCGTCCATCACGATGAGATTGGCCGGCTTCAAAAAGAGTTTCGCCAAGAGCAGCCGGGCGCGTTCGCCGCCGGAAAGCGCTTTCACCGGGGTGCGGCAGCGCTCGGGCGTGAAGAGAAACTTGGCGAGGTACGAATATTGCGTATCGCCCGGCATGTTTTCGAGAATGGAAAGATCGGGCTTGAGTTCGTCGCGAAGCTGGTCGAAGAAGACCATTTCCACGTTGGTGCCGAGCGTGATTTGGCCCTGTTGGGGCTGAAGGCGTCCCGTGAGCAGTTTTAGGAGCGTCGTCTTGCCGGCGCCGTTGGGACCCGTGATGCCCAGCCGTTCGCCCCTCAAGACGTCCATCGTGAGGTGCTCGATGATGGGCTTCGCTTCGCCATAGCCGAAAGTGGCGTCCTCCACCTTGATGACGCGCATGCCGCCGGGCAAGGCGGTGTCGATGTGGAGCTTGGAGGTGCCGATGGATTTGCGGCGATTGGCGAATTCCTTGCGCAACTCCATGAGCGCCGCCACCCGCCCTTCATTGCGGGTGCGCCGCGCCTTGATGCCTTTGCGGATCCACGCCTCTTCCTGGGCGAGTTTCTTGGACTTCCGCGCCCAATAGACGGCTTCGTCGGAAAGGAGCTCGGCCTTGCGCTTGACGAAGGTGGTGTAGTCGCACTCCCAGCCGCTCAGTTCGCCGCGATCGAGATCGAGGATGCGCGTCGCCACGCGACGCAAGAAGCGGCGATCATGCGTAACCACGATCACCGCCATTTCGCGCTGCCGGCGGAGCATGCTTTCGAGCCAGTCGATGCTGTCGCAGTCCAGATGGTTGGTCGGCTCGTCGAGAAGCAGCAGATCGGGACGCGAAAGAAGCGCCTGTTCCAGGATCCGGCGGCGCCGGCGTCCCCCGGAAAGCGCGTTGAACGCATCGTCGCCGGGACGGTCGGCGGGAACCTCCTGGGAGACGTAGACGGTCTTCAGGTCGGGCGCGCGGACGATTTCGCCCGAGTCGGGCGGGATGAGCCCCGCGATCACCTTGAGCAGGGTGGATTTGCCCTCGCCGTTGCGTCCGGTGAGCGCGGCGCGAAGTCCCTTTTCGACGGAAAGCGACACCCGGTCGAGGACGTCCGGGCCGCCGAACGCCAGCGACACGTCCTTGAGGGATAGAAGAAAGGCGCGGCTCAAGTCCGCGCCCTTTCTTCGCAACGATGCCGTTTCCGGAAGATCACAGATCGTTGAGCGCGGCCACGCCGGGAAGCGTCTTGCCTTCGAGGAACTCGAGGGACGCGCCGCCGCCGGTGGAGATGTGGCTCATCTCGGCGGCCTTGCCGCTCTTCTTCACGGCGCTGACGCTATCGCCGCCGCCGATGATGGAGGTGCCGCCATTGGCCTTGACGGTGGCTACCGCGTCGCACACGCCATAGGTGCCCTTGGCGAGGGGCGCGAACTCGAAGCAGCCCATGGGGCCGTTCCAGACCACGGTCTTGGCGCCCTTGATGGCCTCGGCGAAGAGCTCGACGGATTTGGGCCCGATATCGAGACCCATCCAGCCGTCTTCGATGTCGCCTTCGCAAACCTTGATCGTGATGTCGCTCGCGTCCTTCTCGGCCGGGAACTTGTCGGCCACGACGTTATCGACCGGCAGGAGAATCTTGACGCCGCGGGCCTCGGCGGCCTTCAGCATCTCGCCGCAGTAGGCCACCTGCTCGTCCTCGCACAGCGAAGCGCCGACCTTGAGGCCCTGGGCCTTCTTGAAGGTGTAGGCCATGCCGCCGCCGATGATGAGGGTGTCGACCTTGGCGAGGAGATTCTTGACGACGGCCAGCTTGTCGCTGACTTTGGCGCCGCCCAGGATCGCCACGAAAGGACGGACGGGATTTTCGACCGCGTCGCCCAGGAACTTGAGCTCCTTCTCCAGCAGGAAGCCGGAAACGGCAGGCTGGAGATAGTCGGCCACGACCGCAGTGGAGGCGTGGGCGCGGTGCGCCGTGCCGAACGCGTCGTTGCAGTAGATATCGCCGTAGGAAGCGAGCTTCTTGGCCATCTCCTGACGCTCGGCCTTGAGCTCGGCCTTCTTGGCGGCGAACTCTTCGTCGGTCAGGTGGATGCCCTTCTTTTCGTCGTCCTTCTTGACCTTGCCGTCTTCGGCCTTGTAGAAGCGGGTGTTCTCGAGGAGCGCCACTTCGCCCGGCTTGAGCGCGGCCACCACCTCGTCCGCGGCCATGCAGTCGGGGACGAACTTGACCGCGAGGCCCAGCTTTTCCGACAGCGCTTCGGCTACCGGCTTCAGCGTGAACGCCGCGTTCTCCGCCTTGGGCTCCGCGCCCAGCTTGACGCCTTTCGGCCGGCCGAGGTGGCTCATGAGCACGAGCGAACCGCCCTGCTCCAGCACGTACTTGATGGAGGGGAGCGCGGCCACGATGCGGGTGTCGTCGGTGATCTTGCCGGAGCCGTCCTTGGCCATCGGCACGTTGAAGTCGACGCGCATCACCACGCGCTTGCCCGCGAGGGCGACGTCACGCAAAGTCTTCTTGGCCATGACTCAGGCCTCCTTGGCGGCCGCCGCCATCTTGTTGAGCTTGAGCTGGGCGCGGCTCTTCTTGCGGTCGGCGGTGTTCTTCTTGATGATACCCTTCTTCACCGCCTTGTCGAGACCCGACACGAACTCCTTGAACTTCTTGTCCGCAGTTTCCTTCTCGCCCGCGTCGGCGGCCTTGAAGAGCTTCTTGTGCGAGTCGTGAAGCTTCGCCTTGACGACGGAGTTCCGCTTGTTCGCCTTAGCATTCTGACGATCACGCTTCCTGGCGGCACGACCGCCCTTGATGTTTGCCATTTTCTTTTTCTCCTTGGTTTGGAAAATTTTTATGATATTATATCATATTCCGCGCAGAAAATCAATAGGAAATATCACAAAAGATGCTGGCCGGAATCCACCGGCACCACGCAGCCGGATACGAACGGCGTCTCCAGCAGGAAGCGTACGGCAGCGGCCACAGCTTCAGGCGAGGGGCGGCCGAACGGAACGGGTCCGGCCTTTTCGCGCACCGCCACCGGGGCCATCACGGGACCGGGCGCAACCGCGTTAACCCGCACTCCGGGATGGAGCTTAAGCGTAAGCTCGAGGAGCCGGCGCTTGGTCCAAGCGTAAAAAGAACTATCGTTCCGGCTCGGGGATAAGACGCGGGAATCGAGGATATTCACGATATTCGGCGCGATTTGCTCCTCAATGATGCGCTTGGGCGCCAGATAGTTCACGAGCATCAGATCGGGGTCGGAACCGGAGAAAAGCGCCGCATTGTTGACGACGGCATCGAACTTGGGGAGATCCCAAGCATGGCGGAAATCGAGGGTGAAATCGGCTCCGGCATCGGCCCGGTGGGAAGAAGTGAAAACCTTCCAGCCATGTTCGCGCAAATGGGCGGAAATGGCGAGCCCCAGCCGGACGGTGCCGCCAGTAACCAGAACCGTGCCGCTCATACGGCCAACATCCCCAGCGCATGAGTTACCGCCTGCGCCCGCACTGCCGCGCGGTCGCCTGCGAAGATGGCCTTTTCGGTACGGACGCCATCGGGTCCGGCCAGTCCGAACCAGACGAGCCCCACCGGCTTTTCCGGCGTGCCGCCATCGGGTCCGGCGATGCCGGTGATGCTGACGGCCCGGTCCGCGCCGAGGAGCTTGCGGACGCCCGACGCCATCTGGGCCGCGCATTCGGAAGAGACGGCACCCTTAACGGACAGCGTTTCCGCGCTCACGCCGAGGACATGCTCCTTGACGGAATTGGAATAGCTGACGATTCCGCCCAGATAGACCTGACTCGCGCCGGGGACCGACGTGATGGCTTGGCCCACGCCGCCTCCGGTGCAACTTTCGGCGGTGGCGCAGGTGAGATTTTGCGCGCTCAAGAGCGCAACGAGTTTTTCCGCTTGGGTCATACGAGGAGCCTCCTGATCTGCCGGGCTACGGCGGGACTGGGGTCTACCACTTCCGCGCGTCCGGCGGCGATACGTTCGATTACCGGTTTGAGGTGGGGGAAGTGGGTGCAGCCGAGGACGAGCCGGTCGGCTCCGGCTTCGATGAGCGGCAGGATATGGTCCGCCACCGCCCTTTCGGCCTCGGGTCCGTCCGTGATGCCGCGCTCGACCAGTTCCACCCAGTCGTCGGCGACGCGGGTAAGGACTTTGACGTGTCCGGCATAACGGCAGGAAGTGTTGCGATAGAGCCGTCCCGCGAAAGTGCCCCGGGTGGCGAGCACGCCCACCACGCCGGATTTGCTGGACTGGGCGGCGGGCTTGACGGCAGGTTCGAGCCCCACGAATTTGATGTGGGGGTAGGCCGCACGGAGATGGTCGATGGCCTGGGCGGTGGCGGTGTTGCAGGCGAGCACCACGATCCGGCAGCGGTGCCGCTCCACCAGTTCCCGCGTCAGCCGGTCGGCGATGGCGATGATTTCGGCCTGGGACTTGTTGCCGTAGGGACAGTTGGAATTGTCGGCCAGGTAGACGAACGGTTCGCCGGGACACTCGCGCAGGAACGCCTCGAGGATGCAAAGTCCGCCGAAACCGCTGTCGAAGAAGCCGGTCATGGGTATTGGGCGCTGACGCTCTCCAGTTTCGGGATCGATCCGAACTTGGTCACCTTGACGCGCACGGCGCCCAGATCCTTGATGCTGTCGAACGCGAGTTTGGCGGCGCGCTCGACGAGCCGGGGCGCGCTTTGCTCGAGCGCGGTCTGGATGCGTCCGGCCACTTCGACGTAGTCGACGGTGCCGGCGAGATCGTCGCTGTCCGCCGCCTGGACGGGCACATCGAGCTCCACGTCGAGGCGGAGCCGACGGGGTGCAAGCCGCTCGTGCGGCAGATCGCCGATGATGCAGCTCACTTCAAGATTGTTCAGCGTCAGCAACATATACCATGACCTTCCGGTTGGTTTTGACCATGATCTGGCTTCCCTGCGCCCGGTTCAGGGTGGCGCGGTAGAGATTAGTGAAGCGGACTTTGTCGAGCGGCCACTCCAGACCCTCGCTCTCCATGCGCGTGGCCGGATCGGGGGCGAAAACCGACACCCCGGCGCCCTTTTCCGTCGCGATGACGCTCGGCACGGGGCCCGGCACGACGGGATAGAACCATCCATAGTCCGAAACCATCACGACACCCCATTCGAGCGCGCGGAAGATATTGCCGAGCGTATGGTCCTCGCGTTTGCCGGTGGCGCCCAGAATGACGAGTTCTTCCTTTTCCGCGACCGGATGCTTGATCGCATAGCGATACGCCTTTTCGAGATCGTTCGTATTCTGCTCGGACACCCGCACGTCCACCGGTCCGCTGTCGCCATCGCCCACCGTCGTCACGTTTTTGAAGCCGAGCGATTTGGCTTCGAGTCCCGCCCGGTCGCAGGCGATGATGCGGCTGGCATTGCAGAGCAGATTCCACGCCTGGCCGCCCTTCCGGGGAAAATCGCCCGCCGCCAGAATGACCGTGAGTTTTCGGTCCATCATTTTTCGCCTTTCAGCGCGGCGGAGATGCCGTTGCGCAATTCGAGGAAACGGACCGAGGGATTGCCGTCGGGATAGACGAGGAAAGTGTCGCCCGCCGGCCAATTGCCGAAGGAGGCGTCGCGATCGGGATCTTGCGGCCAGGAATTGTAGGCCCAGCGCAGGAAGCCGTCCAGACCGGTTTCGGCGGCATGATGCGCCAGCCAGAACGACTCTTCCCGGGGCGAATGGATGAAGGTGTTGGGACGCGCGGGATGGCAACAGACGTAAAAAGAGGTAAGGAGGCCCGACTCTCGGCGCCGGGGCAGGACGTCCGTCAGAAACGAATCGTCGAGCCGGGTGAAACTCTGGGAGTAATAGTCGATCGCCAGTCCCGCAAAGTCGGACGCGGCGCGGTCGCCCGCCATCTGGATCTTCAGTTCCGGCGCCACCTCCTTCACGAGCCGCACGATGGCGTCCACTTCCTCCGGAGACCGCTCGTCCATCGCGATAAAGGCCGATTCGAGCCAGCCCTTTTCGCGCAAGTGGTCGCAGAGCGAACGAAGATATGGCGTCCAGAACCGGGCATACTCGGGGGTGCCGGGAACGAGCGGACGCGCGATTTCGTTGCCGGCCGGGTCGCGCCAACGATGGACGTTACCCCAGGGACACATGGTCCAGCAGGAGAGGTAGGGACCCAGTCCGCACGCGCGCGCGAAGTCCACATATTCGTCGAAGCGGGACCAATCGTAGATCCAGCGTCCATCTTCCAGTTCCGTAATGCCGACCATCGACCAATACGCATCGAAGCACTGGTGGTTCCAAGGCAGATCGAGGAGCGTGACGGTGACGAACTTCTGTCCCGCTTCGGCCAGCATCGTCCATAATGGGCGCATGGCCGCATAGTGCGCGGGGGAGAACGGCTCCACGCCACGGACTCTCGCCACCGCCCAAGGGTGCTGCCACAGGTCGAGGAGATAGGTGTTGGGCGGCATTTGGCGGTCCAGCACCTCCACATCGCCGTAGATGCCGGGCGGGACGGAGCCTTTCAGCTCCGCAACGTCGTTTCCGGCGCCCCAGACCACCTTGTCCGGATAGCCGTTCGCGCGATCAAGTTTGCCGGTACGGACCACGAGCGGCGACTCGACCGGTCCGAAATGATATCGCGTTTCGCCCTGCCAGATCGCAATCATCGCCGCCAGAACCGCCAGAATCATATCAGCGAAATGAATATGGCCGCAAACATCACGGGGGCCAGATATTTGATGAGGATACGGTAATAGCCGAAGGCGAACATCCGGTGGCGACCATGCTTGGTGGCCTCGTAGCGGACAAAGTCGGGTCCGGCGATCCAGCCGATGAAAATGCAGGTGGAAAACGCGCAAACCGGCATCAGGACGTTGTTGGTGAGGTAGTCGGCTTTGTCCAGGAATCCGAGCGAGATGGCGCTGGGGAGCCCTGCCGTTACGGTATAGACGGCCACGAGCAGCGTACCGGTGCGGCGTTTGAGGCCGGTGCGGTCGCAAAGCGAGGCGACGCAAGTTTCGCAGAGGGAAATGTTGCTCGTGAGCGCCGCGAAGAGCACGAGGAGGAAGAACGCCAGCGCCACCATCCGCGAACACGGCATCTGGGCGAAAACCTGCGGCAGCGAGACGAACATGAGTCCCGGGCCGGCGCTGCGGGCCAGTTCCTCGCCGCCGAACGCGAACACGGGCGGAATGATGATGAGTCCGGCCAGGAAAGCCACAACGGTATCGCAAAAGCCGATATGGAAGGCGGACTTCGGCATGTGGGTGGCTTCCGGCACGTAGGAACCGTAGGTGATCATGATGCCCATCGCGATCGAAAGCGAGAAGAACATCTGCCCCAGCGCCGCGAGGATCATCTTGCCCAGCAGCATGGGCGAGAAGCTTCCGTCCGCGCAAAGGCGGGAGAAATCGGGCACGAAATAGAATTTGAGTCCGGGCCGCGACTCGGGCTGGCAGAGGACGAACGCCGCCACGCCCAGCACCAGAAAGAGGAGCGCAGGGAGCATCACCTTGTTGGACCGCTCCACGCCCTTCTCCACTCCGAACCAGACGAAGACGAAAGTGAGAAACGCGAACACGGCCATCATGAAGACGGATTCGGCCGCATTGCCGGTGACCGCGCCGAAATCAGGCGCCGAGCCCACGAAAAGATATTCGGCGAAATATTTGATACACCACCCGCCGATCACCCCGTAATAGGGCATGATCAGAAACGGAATCACCGTGCCCAGCCAACCCACGAAGACCCAGCGCCGGTTGAGCTTGCGGAAGGCTTCGATCGGCGAAAGCCGGGTGGCCCGGCCGATGGAGATTTCGGTAATGAGCATGAAGACGCCAAAACCGAAGAACAACAGGAGATAAGTCAAAAGGAAAATCCCCCCGCCATAGGTGGCGGCATTGGCGGGAAACCGCCAGAGATTCCCTAGGCCGACCGCAGACGCCGCTGCGGAGATTACGAATCCGAGTTGTCCCGACCAGCTTCCGCGATCTTTTTCCATTGCTCCAGTTTCCGTTCCAGCCGCCGGATCGTCTCCCGGCGGGCATCAGTGCGTTCGTAATCTCCGTCGGCCATGGCTCAACCTTTCCTCCGTCCGGACCGCCGAAGCGACTTGAGTTCCTGGCGCATCGTAAGAAACACCAGCAGAAAATATACCGCTCCTCCCGTCGCAATCAAAATCCCGAGCCGCACCAAAGCCGGGATTCCGGACAGATGCGGCTGTAGCGCCATGAGCACCAGCGCCATGGCCAGCGCGGACGCGAACATCTTGCATAGAGGCAGGACTATCGAGGTAAGCCCCGTGCGTCCATTGCGCCGCTTGGCCTTGATCACCAGCAATGCCGCACCCACGAACGCGCAAACTACCGTACTCGCCGCCAAGCCCACGTGACGCCACTCCTCCGGCAGCAGCACCACCGCGAGAATGTTCAAGGCGGCGTTCACCACCACCGTCACCACCGACACCTTGAGCGGGGTTTTCATGTCGTTCTGCGCCTGGAACCAAGGCACCATCGACTTCTGGAATCCGTAGAAGCCGAGTCCCAGCACGTATACGGCCAAGGCCCGGCTGACGCGGACCGTGGCCAGGGAATCGAAACTGCCGCCCTGATAGATGACCTCGGTTATGAGTCCGGAAAGCGCGAACATGCCCAAGGCGGCGGGAATCATGACGAGCATCATCGACTTCACCGATGCGCAAAGCGCGCCGCGGGCATCCTCCACTTCGCCTTTGGCGAAAAGTCCCGCGAACGTCGGCAAAAGTACGGTGCCGAACGCCACCCCGATTATCCCCAGGGGAAGATCCATCAACCGTTCGGCGTAGCCGATGACGCCGGCGGCCCAAGGCGAGGCCTTCTGCGCCAAGATCTGGTCGAGCATGTAGTTGATCTGCACCGCGCCGCCGCCCAAAGCCGCCACGCCCAGATTCTTCCACACGAGAATCGTTTTAGGATCCTTCCAGCCCTTGAAGGTGGGGAGGGGCGAGACCCCGGCCACGTGCATGCGCCAGAACAGGAACGCCATCTGCAAGGCGCCCGCCACCAGAATGGCCATCGACACGCGGTGGATGCGCTGGTCGAGCCGCATCTCCGGGAAGAAACTGATCCAGACGAGAATGCCGATCCAGCAGAAATTGAGGAGGCACGGCATGAAACTCGCGGCCTTGAAGCGCCCCAGCGAATTGAGGACGCCCATGCCGAACGCGGCGCCGCAGATGAAAATCATGTAGGGAAGGAGCGTCTTCACGAGCCGGATGGTAAGCTTGAGGCGCACCATGTCGTTGAGTCCCAATTCGGCGCGGAACTTGACGATCGTCTCCAGCACGCCCATCGACAAAAGCACCATCGACCCCAGCATCAGCAGCACCATCGTCATGACGGCCCGGGCCAATTTCGTGGCCTTCTCCAGCGATTCGCATTCCGCCTCGCCTTTGAAAACCGGCACGAAGGCGGCGGTAAGCGCACCTTCGCCGAACAGCTTGCGCGCCATGTTCGGGATGGCGAAGGCCAGCGTGAACGCGCTCTGCTCCATGCCGGCGCCGATCAGCCGGCTCTGGAACATCTCCCGCACGAGCCCCAAGACGCGGGAAAGCGCGGTGAAAGCCCCCACCGTGAAAGTGTTCTTGAGGATGTCTTTCGTGCGCTTCATGCGTTTTTGCGGAAACAGATGCGATTGATGATGTCCTTGAAGCTCTCATGCCCGGCCAGGATCTCGATGGCGATGCGCAGATACAGGCATTTGACCGGAGAGGTTTCAAACCGGGGGAACCGCACCGCATCCTTCTCGGTGGTCACGAGCGCGTCCGCGCCCATGTCGGCGGTACGGTTGAGCGCGTAGAGGATCTCCGACGAATCGTAGCGGTGATGGTCGGCATAGCGGTCGCACCAGACCACCTTGGAGCCCATGTGCCGGAGGCTGTTCTCGAAGCCCTTGGGCGAAGCGATGCCGGAAAGCGTGCACACGGTTTTGCCGTCCAGCCATCCGAGCGGATATTCCTCGCGGCTCCAGACGTCGCGCAGCAGCCGCGGCGTGTGGTTGCACTCCACGATTTCCGCCGTCCGGTTGTATTTGCGGATTTCTTCTTTGACGGCGGAAACGTCGCCCCGGCATTTGGTGAGAAATATGATGTCGGCGCGCTTGAGATGCCTGGCCGGTTCGCGCAGCACCCCGCGCGGCAGCATGTGGCCGTTGCCGAAAGGATTGGTGGAATCCACCAGCACCACCTCGATCGAATGCTTGAGCTTCTGGTACTGGAAGCCGTCGTCTAGGATGATGGTGTCGCACCCGAGCCGCTTGATCGCGTAGCGTCCGGCCTTGACCCGGTTGCGGTCCACCAGCACCGCCACGCCGGGCAGGTTGGACGCCAGCATGTAGGGTTCGTCGCCGCCGACGGCAGAATCGAGCAGCACCCGCCTGCCGTCGCTCACCACCAGAGGCGGATCGATGACCTGGGTGAACATCCGGCGGTACCAAGGCGCCTCTTTGCGACGGTACCCGCGCGAGAGGATGGCCACCTTGCGCCCCGCCTCGCAGAGCGTGCGGGCGAAGATTTCCGTAACGGGCGTCTTGCCGGTGCCCCCGGCGGTGACGTTGCCGATGCTGATCACCTGGATGCCGAGCGGGAAGCGGCGCATGATGCCGGAATTGTAGAGGAAATACCGGAACGCCACCACCGCCGCGAAGATGTGGCTGACGCCCTTCAGGAGCGCCAGCAGCAAAACGATGCCGGCCGGCTGGTTTTCATCCGAGCCCTTTTCCTGGATGAGCTTCACGAGGTAGCTCTCCAGGCGTTCGATACCGGTCTGTCGCGGTTTGCGCATCAGTACTTCAAGGCATCGCCCATTTCGGGACCGAGCGCACGGAGATAGATGAAGAAGCCCAGCTTCCAGTCTTCCTCGTACTTGGAGCCGTCGATGCGGGTGAACTCGTTGTCGTAGGCGAGGATGAAGCGGAAGCCGAGGCAGTCGGTGCGGTAGTCGATCCAGGTCCCCACGCCTTCGAACTCGTGTTCGTCCAGGCTCCACTGCACGTACGGGCTGTAGACGATGGTGTCCGTGATTAGCTCATGCTCGTAGCCCACTTTGAGCAGGCTGAACGACACCCAGTTGAAGCTCTCGTTCCGCATGGCCGCGGTCTTGGGCGACGAGGCGTAGTCCCACCAGCGATGGTCGCGATGCGAAAGCCGCACGTAGTAGTTGAACCTGCGGTTGAGCGCCTGGCGCCATTCCACATCGGCCATGGCCACCGTGTTGTTCTCCATGTCGTACTCGGCCCACAGTCCGAGCATCGTATCTTCGGACGGCATCCAGCGCGTACGCACACCGGGCATGACCGTGAAGCCGTGCTTCCCGTAGTTGGACCGCCCGTTCTTCGCCAGGCGGTGGTACTTGTCGGTGCCGTTCCATTCGGTGGAGCCGAACTGCATGGCGGCGTAGACGTCGAAGTCGAATACCGTGCGCAGATTGCCGCGGTCGTCGAGCTTGCGGAAGAGTTTGCGCACGCCGGGGGTGATGCCGTAGTAGGAGTAGGGCAGGTTGCGGCCGCGTCCGGCGAACTGGTCGAGCCAGTCGCTGGAGGCGTCGATCGAGTCGAAGACGTAAAGCCGTTTGCCGTCGGAGATGCCGCTGATCCAGGCATTCTGCAACAGCACGTCGGTGTAAGGCTCGATCACGCTCTGCCATTCGTCGTCCATCCAGGCGGTACCGCGCGCCGAAAAGGTGGTTCCGACCTCGAAGATGGACCTGAACGCGTCGTTGCCGGTCTTGCCCGCCTTGCCGAAATAGGCCATGTCCGTATGCTCGAGTCCGGTATCGTTGTAGAACGTGCCGTGATAGGCGAGGCGCGGCACCACGCTCAAGACGTCCCAGAACTTCATCGGGTAGCTCAGGCGATGGTAGGTGTCGAACCGGAAAGTGCCGTAAGTGGCCCAATAGCCCGGAGTGTAGGCAAACGGGTTGTTTACGGCGCCCTTGCCGTAGATGGCGGGGTTGCGCCGGAGATAGCCGATCTTGCTCTGCGATTCGTAGATCCAGCCCGTCGAGAACACCGGCATGGGATTGATATCGAGATAATACTCCGGCAGGCGTCCGGTGGAGGCGTAGAAGTCGTTGAGCCGGCCGTAGATGCTCACCCCCATCGCCCACTCGTTCTCCAGATGCTCCCACGCAATCTCGTTTTCGGTGCTGCTGGAGAACTTGGTGTTGATGCCGAGGAGCGAATCGCGCAGGAAGTCGTATTCGAAATAGGAATCGCTCAAATACCTGCCGTGCATCCGCAGCGTGTCGCGTTCGGTCACGTCCCAATAGTGGTCGAACTCGAGCGCGTAGCGGTTGCGGTCCACCTCGCTGCCCCAGTTGTTGTAGTTGAACTTGGAAGCGTCTTCGGCATGGCGATTGTGGCGGTCGGCGTCCATATCATGCGCATAGTAGGCTTTGAAATAACCCTTGCCGTATTCGCCGAGCCGCCAACCGAAAGTCTGTCCGAGCGCGGCACCGTTGCGGGTGCGCAGATCGAGACGCGACGATCCCCTCAGCGAATAGGCGTCAGGCGCGCCGGTACGGTCGCCCGCAATGTGGTAGACGTACTTGGTAAGGAGATACCCGCCCCACTTGCTGGTGTAACCGGGCATCATGCGAAGACCCTCGATCTCGCCGATCGGATAGTACCAGTAGGGAACCCACAACAGCGGCAGACCGAACATCCGGAGCGTCTGGTTGCGTCCCTTGATGTACTTGCCGTCGAGGTATTCGGCCTCGCCGGTCATGCTCCAGTGGAGGTGTTCGGTGTCGTTGGTGCAGGTGGTGACCACGGTCGGGAATCCGAAGGTGGTCTTGTCGCCGTCCTTGGCGACCGACTCGGACAAAAGCCGGTAGGGATGGCACGCCACGTCCACCTTGCCGGTGGCGGCGAACGACTCGCTGCGGTGGTCCGCGACGATGTCGTCGGCGGCAACCTTGAGATTGCCGGAAGTCTGGACTTCCATGGCGAACGCGGCGTTGAGCGCCGCCGCCACGAATGCGCTATAGATATATGGTTTTTTCATAGTTGCGAAAACAGTACTTGGGAGGTGCTGGCGTCGAGGATGGAAAATGCTTCGGGATGGCGGTGTAGCTCCGAGACGAACGTGAGCCGGGTGTTGAACTCTTTCTGGAGGTCGGCCAGTATCTTGCCGTCCTCCGTTCTCAGGCGGTGCATCACCTGCGGAGCGATTACGATCTTGGGTTCGAACGGCTTCTTCTCCACTTCCGCCTTCCGCAACAGCGTCTTGAGCCGGCGCTGGATCTCGATGGAAATGGCCATGGGCGACTTGACCACCCCGTGTCCCTGGCAGTACGGACACTTGGAGGTGAGCATGGAGAGGATCGACTCCTCCTGGCGCTGACGCGACATCTCCAACAGCCCCAATTCCGAAATGTTGAGCACGTTCGTCCGCGCCCGGTCGCGCCGCAACGCCTGCTTCAAGGCTTTGACCACCTGATTCTGGTGCTTGCGCGACTTCATGTCGATCAGGTCGAGGATCACGAGCCCTCCGATGTTACGGAGCCGGAGCTGCCGCGCCACTTCCTCCACCGCCTCCAGATTGACTTCGAGGATGGCCTCTTCCTGGCTGCCGGTGCCCTTGTGGTGGCCGGTATTGACGTCCACCGCAATGAGCGCTTCGGTTTCGTCGATCACCAGATACCCGCCCGACTTGAGCGGAACCTGGCGGGCAAACGCCTCATGGAGCTGGCGTTCGAGTCCGTAATGGTCGAAGATTCCCGTCATGCCTTCGAACCGGTGGATTTTCGACCTGGCTCGACGCGAAATGCGCGAACACACCTCGCGCATGCTGTTGAAGCTTGCCTCGTCGTCGATCACGATGCCGTCCACGTCCTCGGTCAGCCAGTCGCGCACCACGCGTTCGCAAAGGTCGGGCTCCTGGAAGATGCAGCAGGGCGTGCGCAGATTCTTGATGTTGCCCTGCATCTCGTTCCAGACGCTGAGCAGATTCCTGAGGTCGTGGGCGAAAGCCTTGGCGCTGGCGCCCTGCCCCACCGTCCGCACCACAAGCCCCACGTTCTCCGGCAACGGCAAGCGGTCCAGGATCTGCTTGAGCCGTTTGCGCTCTGCGGCGTCGCCGATCTTCTTGGAAACGCCGCGGACCTTCGTGCCCGGCATCATCACGAGATACCGGCCGGGGATCGACAGGTTGGCGGTGATGCGCGGCCCCTTGGTGGAGATGGGTCCCTTCGTGACCTGGACGATGATCTCGCTTCCCGGCGGAAACCGCTTGGCGATCTCCTCGTTGGAGAGCCGGCTCTGCTTGTTCTTGTTCCGGCCGCCCTTGTTGCGGCCGTCGTCATCGTCGTCCATGAGCGCATCCACGTCCGGCACCATATCCCAATAGTGCAAGAACGCGTTCTTCTTGAGCCCGATATCCACGAACGCCGCCTGCAGATCGTTCTCGAGATTCTGGATCCGCCCCTTGAACACGCTGCCTACGAGCCGCTCGGATTCGTCATGCTCCACCATGAACTCCTCCAACCGGCCGTTTTCCACCACCGCGACCCGCGTTTCCAGCTCCTCCACGTTGATGATGATCTCGCGCTTCATTTTCGAGCGCTTAAGCCATCCGAACAGATTCATTTGCCAACCTCTCTGTGTGTCGCCACACTTTGTACCATCCCCAAGGCAGCCATCACCGTCAACAGAAACGTTCGCCCCGAGGATATGAAAGGCAAGGGAAGCCCGGTTATCGGCACGAGCCCGATGCTCATGGCGATATTGACGTAAACATGCGCGAATACCAGCATGCTCACGCCCAGGGCCAGAGCCTCCCCCCTTTCGTCGTTTGAAGTGAATGCCGTCCACGCCCCCGGAACGACCAGCATTCCGAACAGCGCGAGCAGCGCCAAAGACCCGATAAATCCCGTCTCTTCCGCATAGACGCAGAAGATGAAGTCGTTCATCGAAATCGCCTGAGGCAGATACTTCAGATGGTTCGTCTCGCCCTTGCCGATTCCCTTGCCGGAGAATCCGCCCGAGCCGATCGATATCTTGGCCTGCCTCAAATTGTAGCCCGCCCCCAGAATATCCTCTTCCGGGAACAGGAAAACCTTCACGCGCTTGACCTGGTGGGCCTTAAGCGGCACCCACTTGAGGATGGCCGCGCGACGTTCCTCCGTGACACCCGGCTTTTCCGCCTCGTACACGGCCGCCATGACGGCGCTACCGCACAGCGCGATGACCGCCAGGATGACGAAGAGCCCCTTGCGCCAGATCCGGAGCGAAAACATCATGATCAGCACCGCCGGCACCAACGTGAGCGCGGTGCCCAGATCCGGCTCCGCCAGAATGAGCAAGAGCGGCACCCCCACCGCGATCCCCGTAAGCACGAAGCCGAGGAACCCGAACTCCCGGAACCTCCGGCCGAAGTTCGCGACGAACATGATGATGCAAAGCTTGCTCAACTCGCTAGGCTGGAAGAACCAGAGCCAACGCCGCCCGCCGTAGATCTTGGCCCCGAACGCCAGCACCGCCACCAGCAGCACCAAAGCGGTCCCGTACGCCGCCACGCTGCCATACTCCAGAATCTTGCGGTAGTCCGCGATGCTGAGCGCCAGATAAACGACGAGCCCCAACATGGCGGTGGCAAGCGTCTGCTTCCACATGCCGTGAAAGACCGCTTCGCTCCGCGCGTTGCCGGCCGACCAGATCGCCACCGTGCCGATCGCGATCAACGCCAGCATCGACGCGAACATGAGGTAGTTGAAGTTCTTGAAGTATCTAACCATTGAAGATGCTCCTCAGAACCGCCCCCACCTTGGGTGCCGTAGTGGACCCGCCCGAAACTCCGTATTCGACGACCATCGCCACCGCCACCGTGGGATTTTCGGCCGGAGCGTACGCGATGAACCAGGTGTTCTTGCGCCGCGTATCTCCCTTGCCCACTTCCGCCGTGCCGGTTTTGCCCGCCACCTTCACGCCCACGCCTTCGCCGCCGGCCTTGCCGCTGCCGGACGAAACGACCAGTTCCATCCCCTCGCGCACTTTCGCTAGATCTTTCGCCGGAAACGGCAGTTTGGTCCGCGAAACCGGCTCGCCCGCCTTGATGCGCGGCGTCACCAGATAGCCAGTTCCCAACGCTCCGGCCACCCGCGCCATCTGAAGCGGAGAAACGAGCAGCATCGACTGCCCGATGCTCATCTGCGCCAGATCGCCCTGATACCACTTCTGCCCGTACTGCTTGCGCTTCCATTCGTCATCCGGCACCACCCCGGCCATATCCACTCCGAAGTCGATGCCCGTCTTGGCTCCAAGACCCATCGTCCGCGCAGTCGTGATGAGCGCGTTCGTGCCGGCCTCCATCCCCAGATTGCAGAAATACGGATTGCAGCTGTCGCGCAAAGCCGTCTTGAGGTTTTCGATCCCGTGTCCCCAAGTTCGCGCGCAATGGAGTTTCATCGTGCCCACCTCGTACACGCCGATGCACTCCAGTTCCGCCTCCGCCGGAATCCCCATGCTAAGTCCCGCCAGCGCCGTGATCGGCTTGAAGGTGGATCCGGGCGCATAGGCGCCGCCCGAAGCCCGGTTCAACAGCGGCTTTCTGCGATCGCCCGCCAGACTGTCGTACAGTTCCGACTTGAGGATCGGCACGAACTCATTGATATCGTAGTCGGGGGCGGACGCGAACGCCAGCACCTCCCCGTTCCTGGGATCCATCACCACGCATGCGCCGATGCATCCCTTGAGCTCCTGCTCCACCGCCCGCTGCACCTTGGCGTCCAGATTGAGCGTGAGATCGAGTCCGCGTCTGGCCACCTTGATCGTCGATTCCGACTGGGTGAACCCGCGCGCATCCACGATCAGGTTCTTCTCGCCGCTCACGCCGCGCAGGAAACTGTCGTAGTAATGCTCCACTCCGCTCCGGCCGCGCATTTCCCGGTCGCTGAAATTGAACTTCACGTCGCCCGCATTGAGGTCGCCCTCCGCCCTGCCCACATAGCCGATGAGATGCGAAGCGAGCCGTCCCTGCGGATAGACCCGCTCCTCTGTTTCGGCGAGCGAAAACCCCTCGAGCTCCTGCTCGTGTTCGCAGAACCGCGCCAACGCCTTTTCGTCGATATCCCGCCAGACCAAAAGCGGCATCGACAGTTTCTGGCGGATGTGACGTCTCACCGCCTTGTCCGACAGCGGATTTTCCAGTCCCACTATCTTGCCGGTCCGGTCGATGGCCGCAATGATCTCCGCTTGGGTAGCCTCCCAGGTGCGCTTCTGGAATGGCGTTGTGCTCAAAACTATCCCGATCGATTTCCGGTTGCCCGCCAGCAGCGTACCGTTCCGGTCGTAGATGCAACCGCGAGGCGCCGCCGTCTGCACCCGGCGCACCGACTGGCGCGCATTGGCGTAATTGTACCCGGCCGACTCGTCGATCTGCACCTCTTTCAGATTCACCCCCAAAACGATGAATCCCAGCACGAAAACGATCATGGACACGATGCTCGTCATGCCGTAGCCGCCCTCCGCTCCAGCCACAAAAACACCGATCCAACGATAAACGACGTAGCCATGCCGACGGGAATCGACAGGAGAAACCGTCCGAACAGCGCGCCTGAAGCCAACGACGGAATCCACACCGCCAGCCACAGCTGATATGCCGGATACGCCACCAGCATCGTGAGCCCCCCCAGACGGGTCCACCTGGCCAATGCCGCCGCCCCCAGGAAATACAGCACGCTCGTCAGATACGGGAGCGACGCGAGGCTGTCTTCGAATCCGGCCGCCGCGACGGCATAAATGACCGCCACCGGCAAAGTTCCCCGGATCCCGTTCAGGATGGCCAACGCCAACAGCACCGGGAAGCCCACCCCGAACCATTTGGGAAGCATCTCCTCCAGCGCCGCCCCGAATATGAGCGTCGCCAACGACATCACCAGTATTGTCGCGTTAGTTTTCACAGCGGATGAACACGTCCTCCAGATTCGAAAAGTCGACCGCCGGACGCACTTCACCCTCACCCGAAATCAACTCTCCGATCATAATTCCTCCGGGGAAAACACCCCCCAAACCGGATGTCAAAACGCGAGAGTGGACGGGAAGCTCCCCGTCACGCCCAATCAAATACCGCAAATTCAGAACTTCCGCCGTGCCTCCCGCGAGGACTCCGTGCGTCCGCGATCCGCCCGGCATCTCCACATACGCCGAAACTTTCAGCCCCGGATCGGTAATTAGCGCCACCTCGCTCGTGTGGAGGGTAGTCGAAACCACCTTACCCGCGAGACCCCCGGGGGTGACGACGACAGCCCCCTCTTTCACTCCGGCGAGGCTGCCCTTGCCCACTCGCACGATGTCACGCATACCCACTGCCGACGCATCCCGGCTCAGCACCTCCGCCGCCAGATACTCGCCCTTTTTCGCCTCGGCGTAGCCCAAAGCGGTTCTGAGGCGCTCGTTCTCCGCCCGCACCAGCTCCAACTCCCCCACCATCACGCCAAGCGTCTCCACGTCGCGCTTAAGCCGCGAAACCTCGGGACTGTCGACCAGCCGGCGCTTCACCGCCAGCTTGAGCTTCTCGACGGGATAGACGAGCTCGCGCGCCACCGGCCGGCAAAACACCAACAGCGCCGCCGCCAAAGCGGCCGCGCCGATGATGAGCCAGGTTCCTGGGGTGCGGAGCTTCAATCAGGCTTTCTTGTTCTTGGCCAGGATATCCAGCTCGTTCAGCACCGTGCCGGTGCCTTCGGCCACCGCCGAAAGCGGATCTTCCGCCAGCGTCACCGGCAGCCGCGTCTCCTGCGCAATGAGCTTGTCCAGCCCGCGCAACTGGCTGCTGCCGCCCGAAAGCACGATGCCGC
>CAMZDY010000011.1 GCA_947305585.1 uncultured Verrucomicrobiota bacterium
TGACGGCGGGCGACTTCATGGAGACGGCGAAGTTTACGCTGGACACGGTGGCGCCCGCCAAGGAGATGACCTGGCAGAACTACGTGACCGGCACCTTCAACTGGCTTCTGGACGGAGAAACCGCCAAGGCTCCGCACGGCTGGAAAGGCATGTTCCTCGGCAATATTCCGCTGGGCGCGGGCTTGAGCTCTTCGGCGGCTTTGGAGATGTGCACGGCGCTGGCGCTTTCGAAGCTGTACGGCATCGAGAAGGACCGCACCACGCTCGCCAAGATCGGCCAGAAGGCGGAGCATACGTTCGCCGGATGCCCCTGCGGACTGCTGGACCAGGCCTCTTCGATGTACGGCAAGGAGGGCTCGCTCGTCAAGAGCGACTTCCGCACCAACCAGTTCGAGACGGTTTCGATGGGGCCAACGGTGGCGTTCATGATGGTCAAGTCGAACGCCAAGCATGCGCTGGTGGACGGCGCCTACGCGAGCCGCCGCGCCGCTTGCGAGGAGGCCGCCAAGTATTTCGCCTCCGTGCTGCGCAAGCCGGTGACGCACCTGCGCGATGTCACGATGGCGGAGTGGGTGCTTTACCGCGGCGGTTTGAGCGAAACCGTGGCCAAGCGCGCGGTGCATCCGATCGGCGAAGACGAGCGCGTGATCCAGGGCGCGGAGCTGCTGGAGAAGGGCGATCTCAAGGGCTTCGGCGCGCTCATGTACGATTCGCACGAGTCGAGCCGCAACTGGTTCGAGAACTCCTGCGAAGAGCTCGATGCGATCGTGGATGCGGCCAAGGCCATTCCCGAAGTGTACGGCGCGCGTCTTTCGGGCGGCGGATTCGGCGGCAGCTGCTGCCTCCTGGTGGATCCCACGGCGGCCGACAAGATCAAGGCGCAAATCGTCAAGGAATACAAGGCCAAATTCGGCGATGAGCCGGTGGTGAGCCTGATCAAGCCTTCGGAAGGAGCGCACCTCGTATGAAAAAACTGATTGTCGCGGTGGCGATGGCGGCGGCGTTGCTGTCCGTCCGCGCCCAGGACGAAGAGCTGGAAGACGCGGCGGAAGACGTCGCCATGGAGGAGTCGGACGGGGAGGAGTCTCAAGCCGACGAGTCAGAGGCGGCGGCGAAGCCCGGCAAGAAAGCCGAAGACGCCAGCAAGCCGTTCTTCACCTTGCCGCTCTGTCTCATGCTGGACGGCCGCGGCGAAGTGCTGATACCCACGAAGGGCGAATGGCAGCCGGCGGAGGAGGGTCGCTTTTATCCGCTGGGCACGGTCTACCGCACGGTGGGACCCGATTCGCGTATGAAAGTGCAGATTGGTCTGCACGTGGAGGTTTCGGTTAAGGGCGACTCCTCGTTCGGCACGGTGGCGCAAGCGCTGGACGTGAGCACGCGGACGGTCGTGCTCAAGGGCGGCACGATCATGGTCAACCTGCCGCGCAACATGCCGGAGGGGCTGTTCTTCGTGACCACGCCCGGATTCGAGGTCGTCAACGCGGCCGGAGAATCCAGCTACGTCTACGAGCAGACGGGCGACGGCGAAAAGTGTTTCGTCCGGTGCATGACGGGCAACCTGTCGGCAAGGGGCCGTCATTTCGAGATCCTGCCGCTCAGGGCCTCGCAGGGCTTCGCCATCCGCAGTTCGTCCGATTTCCTCTTTACCGCGCTCTACGGCAAGGCCGGCGACCTGAACGTCAAGCTGGACACGGGCCTGTGGGAGACGCTGGATCTCGACACCAAGGAGAAGACGTCCGAGCATCGTTATGCCGACTTCAAGTTGTCGCCCAAGACCGCGGTCAGGATCCACCGGATGATGCCGGATACCGGCAAGAACATGGCGGTGACCACCATGACGTTCGACGCGAACGGCGACCGCAAGGACCGTTATTGGTTCGCTGAGAACCACTACGAGACGACCGGATCCGATATCGCCGTCGAAGAGGACAAGGAAGCGGAGGAAGCGGCCAGGAAGGCGGCGGAAGCCTCCGACACCGAAGCGGTGGATGCGGATGTCGATGAGGATGACGACGGCGGTTCGTCCGGCGGAGATTCCGACGATTCCTCGTCCGACGACTCCGGCGACAGCAGCGGCTCGCTGGACGACGATCTTGATTTCTAAACCAAAGACAAGAAAGCTACAGGTAGATTAAATGGTAATATTGCAGTTCAATAAACTCATTCGCAACAAATGGGTTTGGGGCGTGTTCGCAGTGGTGATTTCGGCGGCATTCTGCTTCGACGATCTGTTCACCACCCGTCAACGCGAGGAACGTAACTTGGGCGATGCTGGCAAACTTGGCGAAGAGACGGTGGATGCCAAGCTCTTCGCCGAGCTTCAGCAGGACGTGCGCGGGCTCGGACGCAATTCCGATTGGCGGCGCAAGCAGAGCGAGGTCAACGGGCAGGCGTGGGAAACCTATGCCGCCATGCAGACCGCGGCGCAGACGGGGCTGGAGTGCCCGGACCGGGAAGTGATGGCCACCATCCGCCGCGACCGCACCTTCGGACAGAACGGAGTCTTCAGCTTCCGGCTGTACCAGCAGATCCTCAGGGAGAATTCGGTGATGCCGGAACGTTTCGAAGCGTTCTTGAAGCGCCGCATGACGCTGCAGCGCATCGGGGAAGAGGTGCTCGGTTCCGCCACCTGGGTGTCGCCGATGGAGCTCGATCGCGCCAGTTCCGACTATACCGACGTGTTCACGGTCAAGGTGGCCAGATTCGCGGAAGACAAGGAGGCGGCCAAACTGATAGCCGCCGATGACGCCGCCATCGAGAAATGGTACGGCGAGAACGCGAAATCGCTGGAACTGCCGGAGCGCGTCAAGATCCGCATGGTCAAGTTCGACGCTACCAACCCCGACGTGCTCGCGAAAATGCAGGTGACCGAGGACGAGATGCGCGATCTCTACGACACCACGCTCGACAAGTACACCACCACCGACACCAACGGGGTGGATACGGTCAAGGCGTTCGAAGAGGTGAAGGACGGCATCGAAAAGGAACTCCGCCAGATCGCGGCGGTGGAATATTTCACCACCAACATGAACCAGCGCATCTACCAGCCGGGTGCCACTTTGGAGTCGATCGCCCAAGAAGAGAACGCGGAGATCGCGGTGAGCGACTGGTTCTCGGTGGATGGCGGCTACCAGGAGGGCTTCATGAAGTATGCGTTCCAGATCGCACCGGGCGCCAAGTCGTTCGCCGAGGCGGTGGCCGAGCTCGATCCGGAGTCTCCCGATCTGCGCTACGGCGTGGTGTCGAGCGCCAATGCGGTGTGGATCATCGAACGCGCCGACTTGAGTCCGGCGCACGTCCCGACGCTGGAGGAAGCCAAAGAGGCGATCCGTCCCCGGGTCGACAGGGCGCTCAAGGCGGATGCGTTCAAGGCGCAGGTGGAGGCGGTGGTGGCCGACGGAAAGGATGCGGTGCTTGCTTCGGGCAACGTGTCGACCAATATCACTTTCGCCGTTTGCGATCTCAAAGAGGGCGATTTCGAGGATATGGACGCGATCGCCAAGGCGGCCAGGAAACTGGATAAAGACCAGATTTCCGGCTTCACGCCCGCCGGATCCGGCAAGGCGCTGGTGGTGGTTTGCGAAAACCGCGAACCCGGCGACGTAGCGAAAGCCACTTTGATGTCGGCCCAGTTGCGCGAGGATGCCGCGATGGCGTCGAGAGCCCAGCTGCCGCAGTCATGGCTGAAGTGGAACCTGGCGCGCATCGGTTTCGAACCGGGCGAACTCAATCCGGTGACGGAGGAAGAAACCGAAGACGAGGTGCAATGACGCTCAAGTTCAAGAAACTCAGTCCCGATGCGATCATCCCCGCGTACGCCCATCCGAGCGACGCGGGGATGGATGTTAGAAGCGTGGAGGATCTAGTGATTCCGCCGGGGAAGCGCGCGCTAGTGCATACGGGGCTCGTGATGGCGCTGCCGCCGATGTACGAGGCGCAGGTTCGGCCGCGGTCGGGGCTGGCGTTGAAGCACGGCATCACGGTATTGAACACCCCAGGCACGATCGACGCCGGATATCGCGGCGAGGTTGGGGTGATTCTGGCCAATTTCGGAGACGGGGATTTCGCGGTCAGGAAGGGCGACAAGATAGCGCAATTGGTGATCGCGCCGGTTGTACAGCCGGACGAGATCGTCGAAATCGAAGAAATCGACGAAACCGACAGAGGAGCGGGCGGCTTTGGTTCTACGGGTGTGTAAATACGGCGAAGCCGTTTTGCGGAAGAAGGCGGCGCCGGTGCCGGTCGTGGACGGCCGGCTACGGAAGCTTGCTGACGACATGGTGGATACCATGCACGAAGCCGGTGGGGTTGGTCTGGCGGCGGAGCAGGTGGGACGGCAGGAATCGGTTTGCGTGATCGACATTCCGGACGGTTGCGAAACCCAGGAAGACGCGATGTTCAATGCGCCGATCCAGATGCCGCTCAAACTGTTCAATCCCGAAATACTGATGTCGGAGGGAAGTCAGCGCGATCGCGAGGGGTGCTTGAGTTTCCCGAAGATCGGCGGCACGATAGTGCGGGCGGCGCAGGTTACTTGCCGGTATACCGACGAGAACAACCTGCCGCAGATCATAACCGCACGCGGTTTTCTGGCGCGGGCCATCCAGCACGAACTCGACCATCTGAACGGCATTTTGTACATCGATCACATGTCGGCGGTGGAACGGCTGGAATATGCGAACAAACTGAAACGATTGGCGAAAGACAATGGCGGCGTTCGATAAAATAGTGATAACCGCGGCCAACGAGGCGCAGGCGAAAGGCTACCGCGCGCAGACGGCCGGCGACGGCAGGGTGGTGGTGGTGCCGGATCCCGGCGACAAGCGGGTGGGGAGTCTCGGCGCCACCGTGAATGCGATCCGGGAACTGGGGCTCGACCAAGGACGGATCCTGGTGTGCCATTCCGGCGGCGACGCCAGGCGCACGCCGGGCTATGCGGCGATGGGCAAGGCGTTCGTGCCGATGCGCGACGGGCGCAGCATGTTCGAGCATATCGTGGAGCATATGGAGCAGTTGCCGCTACCGGAAGGTATGTTGGTGGTGTCGGGCGACGTGCTCTTGACGTTCGACTACGGCAAGACCGATTTTTCGCGTCCCGGCGTGACCGGGGTGGCGTATCCCGACAATGCCTGGCAGGCGCGCCGGCACGGGGTGTACGTGGCGAAGGACGGCAAGGTAAAGGATTTCCTGCAGAAGCCGCAGGTGAAATCCGGACGGCATCTTATCGACACGGGCATAATGTTCATCGATCCTGCCACCGTGGCCAAGATGAGGGATCTGCCAGTCGAGGGCGATATCTACACCGAGTTCCCCGCGATGCTGCTCGCCGGGTTTGCGCCGTTCAACGTGAACGTTTGCCGTAGTTGCGAGTTTTTCCATATCGGGTCCTCGCGGGAATTGCTGGAGCGGTTGGGCGACGGCAACATCTATCTCGACAAGGTGCATTGTCCGGTGGAGCTCGCCGGCGGCAATATAGTTACCAACGTTCCGCCCGGCAGGTTCGAGAAGATAGTGCTCAAGAAGAACGAGTGCCTTACGGTGCTGCCGCTGGAAAACGGCGAATGGTACGACCTCAAGTACATGCTGGACGACAATTTCAAGACGGACGGATTGTGGGAGAAACACGGTTTGGGCGAAAAAATGAAACGGGTCGACCACGCAAAACTGCTCGCCGTGCGCAAGTTCGGAACGGCCAGGTGCTGCAAAGTGTCGGCTCCGGTGCGCATCGATTTCTCCGGCGGATGGTCGGATACGCCGCCGATTTGCGAACTGGAAGGCGGAACGGTGGTCAATGCGGCGGTGCTGTTGAACGGGAAACGTCCCATCGAGGTGACGGTTAAGGAGCGCAAAGACCGGTTCGTCAAGATCGTATCGAAAGATCTGGGCAAACGCCGGATCATCAAGAGCGCCGATGAAATAAACGACCATGCCGATCCCCACGACTGGTGCGCCCTCGTGAAGAGCGCATTGGCGGTTGTCGGATTCCGGTTCGGGGACCGGGGGCTTGACATAACCATCAGCGCCGACCTGCCCAAAGGATCGGGCATGGGCACGAGTTCCGTGCTGGGTGCGGCCACGATCGCCGCGTTGCTGGGTACGGCGGAGCCCGATCTCGTCAGCCGGCTCACGCTGCAGCTGGAGCAGGAGATGCATACCGGCGGCGGCTGGCAGGATCAGTTGGGAGGACTGATCGGAGGATTCAAGTTGCTCAGGTCGAAACCGGGCAGGCCGCAACTGGTGACGGTGGACCGACTCGAACCGGACAAGACTTTCTTGCGGAATCTGAAGCGGCGCGGACTCCTTTATTTCACCGGGCAGAAACGCATGGCGCGGAACATCCTGCGCAAGGTGCTGGCTTTCTATGCTGAGAATCCACACAATTTCGGGCGGATCCTGGTCGCCTCGCTCAAGGCGGACGCGGAGAAATGCGCCAAGGCGGTGCGGGATGGCGATTTCGCCGGCTTCGAAGCGGCCGTCAACGGCTATTGGCGCGACAAGAAATTGCTGGATCCCGGCTCCACGAACGAACGCGTGGAGGAAATGATCGATGCGGTCCGTCCGCTGTTGTCGGCGGTTACGTTGACCGGCGCGGGCGGCGGCGGGTTCATGTTCATGGTGGCGAAATCCGAAAAAGCCGCGGACGGGATACGCAAGATTTTCAAGGAGAATCCGCCCAGCAAATATTCCCGGTTCTACGATTTCGAGCTCGATTTCGCGGGAATGTCCATCGAGGTGGTCTGATGCCGCGCTACGTGTATGAAGCATGCGACGGAGCCAAGTCCTGCCCCAAGTGCCGGAACGGTTTTGAAATCGACCAGTCGCTCAAGGACCCCAAGCTGGACCATTGTCCCTATTGCCGCAATCCGGTGTTCCGCGTAATCCAGGCTCCGGGGCTTGCCCATTCCAAGACGGATCTGCACTACCGCGCCAAGCGGGCCGGATTCCATACGCTGAAAAAAGTAGACAATGGAACTTTCGAAAAGCTCTATTGACGGGCGGTTCATGCGCATGGCGCTCGGCCAGGCGCAAGCGGCGGCGGAAGCCGGAGAAGTGCCCACCGGATGCGTCATTGTGGACGCGGACGGCAGCGTGATCGCCAAGGCCCACAACCAGACGGAGGTCCTGCACGACGCGACCGCGCATGCGGAAATGATCGCGCTCAGCCAGGCGTTTGCGGCCGTCGGCAACGAGCGGTTGAACGGCACCACCTTGTATGTCACCAAGGAGCCTTGCCCGATGTGCGCCGGCGCGATCGCCCTCGCAAGGGTTTCGCGGGTGGTGTGGGGGGTGGGGGACCCGAAGCGCGGCGGCGCGTCGGTATTCGGCATCTTCGAACATCCGGGGATGAACCATCATCCGGAAACGGCGTCCGGTTTGATGGAAAAGGAGTCGCTGGAAGTGCTGCAGTCGTTTTTCCGTGCGCGGCGGTGAATTTTTCGGCAGATTCTTCTTGCTTTTCCCCCGGATTTATGGTAAAATATATACTCAATGAGTAAAAAACCGGGATATCCCAAGCTGGACTTCTTCGACAAGTCGTTCGGCATGAAGGAAGCCTACGGCAGGATCTGGCGCTATATCCGTCCATATCGCTTTCGGCTGGTGGTCGGTCTGGTGTGCGGCTTTCTGACGGCCGGTACGCTGGTGCCGATGTTCCAGCTCATCCAGCCGGCCACCAAAAGCATCGAACAGCGGATCGTGGCGGTGGAGGAGTCGACTCCGGCGGCGGAGACGGTCGAGGCCGCAAATGCCGCGCAAATGCCGAAGTGGTACGGTAAGGTGCAGAAGTACGCAGCCAAGCTAGGACTGGAATTGGTGGACGAAAAGGGCGCCATGACCGGCGGCATCCTAGTGCTGGTGCTGACGGTGGTGCCGATATTGGCGGGCTTGCGGATGGGGCTCAAGTTTCTCAATCTATATTTGCTTTCGTACGTGGGGCATTATGCCATAGCCGATCTTGTTTGCGATCTTCTGCGGCATACCCAGCGCCAGTCGTTGCAGTTTTTCTCGCGGGTGGACATGGGGCGGCTGATGTCGCGCATCATGGGAGATTCGCAACAGGTGATGACGGTGGTCAAGACGGTTATCGTGGATTTCGCGGAAGCGCCGTTCGAGATTCTGGTGGCCGGCGGCTATGTGGTGTATTTCGCCGTCAAGAACGACATGATCCCCACGCTCGTTCTGATTGCGATCGCCTTTCCGCTGTTCACGATTCCCATCTCGATGCTCGCCAAGAAGATACGGGAATATTCCCAGGAGACGATGGCCCGTTCGTCGGTGGTGTTTTCGCGCCTGCACGAGGTGATAACCTGCATCGGCCTCGTCAAGAGCTTCAACACCGAAAAGTTCGAATGGAACAAGTATCGCGAAGCCAATACGCGGATGGTGAAGATCCAGTTGCGCAACGCCCGGGTGGGCGGCATGGTGGGGCCTACGCTGGAAATCACGGGCGTACTCATCATTTGCGGTTTCGTCTGCTGGTGTTTCGCCAAGCACATTACCTTGGATCAGGTGCTCCCGATGCTCGCGCCGCTGCTCGTAATGTACAAGCCGCTCAAGAAGGTGAGCAATATCCAGGTGGCGCTGGAGAACTCGATGGCGTCGCTGTGCCGTATTTTTTCGCTTCAGGATCTGCATGACGAACTGCCGGAGAAGCCGGATGCAGTCCGCAAATCCACGTTCGCCCGCGAGATTCGTTTCGAAAACGTATCCTTCCGCTATGCTACCGCCGACCGCGATGCCGTTTCCGGGGCATCGTTCGCCATTCCCAAAGGCAAGAAGGTGGCGGTGGTGGGCGGAACCGGGAGCGGCAAGTCGACCCTGTCCTATCTTCTCGCCCGGTTTGCCGATCCTTCGCAGGGCCGCATCACGATAGATGGCATCGATCTCAAGGAGGTAGCCATCGCCGATCTCCGGAAACTTATCGGGGTTATCACCCAGGAACCGCTCCTTTTCAACGATACCATCGCCTACAATCTCCGTTACGGAACCTTTGACGCCGGTGACGAATCCATACGCGAGGCGGCGCGCCTGGCCAACGCCGAGAGCTTCATTCTTTCCCAGCCGGATGGATTCGATCGCGTGGTGGGAGAAAAGGGCATGGCGCTTTCGGGCGGCGAGAAACAGCGCATTGCCATCGCCGCCGCCATGCTCAAGAATCCGCCCATCCTCATTTTGGACGAAGCTACGAGCGCGCTCGATAACGTAACCGAGGCGCTGGTGCAGGAGGCGTTGGAAAAATTGACGGCCAACCGCACCACTTTCGTGATAGCCCACCGGCTTTCCACCGTCCGTAACGCCGATATCATCTTGGTGATGGACTCCGGCCGCATCGTCGAGCAGGGCACACACGACGAACTTTATGCCAAAGGCGGATATTACCGCCATCTTTGCGACATCCAGGAGCACCCATGACGAACGAATACCGCAAAGAATTTTTCGATCGCGACTACACGGTCAAGGAGTCTATCGGCCGGGTTTGGCATTACATGTCGAAATACAAGTTCCGGCTCATTTTGGGGCTTTTCTTCGGCTTGGTGAATGCCGGCATTCTGGTGCCGTTCTACCAGTTGCTGCAACCCACCGTGGCGCATGCCGGCGGCGAACCGCCGCCCGCCAAAGTGGAGCAGGTGCGGCAAGGCAAACTGGACAAGGCCATTTCCCGCGCCGCCTCGCTTCCCGGCTGGTACTACGATCTCGAGCGTTTCGCCGGCAAGTTCGGCATCCGCTTCACCGATGAAGAAGGCAATATGCAGGCGGGGATGCTTTTTCTGGTCACGCTGGTCATTCCTGCGATACTCGTATGCCGGTTGTTGCTTACGTTCCTGTTCACCTACTGCCTGACCTGGGCGGCCAGCAAGGCGGTGGCGGATCTGCGGTGCGATATGCTGAAACATGTGGAAGCGCAGTCGATGGAGTTTTTCGGACGAGTGGATATGGGGCAGATCATAATGCGCATAAATTCCGACCCTGGCCAGCTCCAGATCGTGATGACCACCGTGATCGTACAGCTCATACTTGCGCCTTTCGAAATTCTCGTTTCGGCCGGGTTCATCGTCCATTTCGCCATCCGGAACCATCTGGTGCAGACTTTGCTTTTGCTGGGACTGGGCGCGCCGCTCTTTTTCGGACCGATTGTGCTGATCGCCCGCCGGTTGCGCAAATATTCCAAACGCATGTTGGAGCAGGGTTCGCTCATCGGCGCCAAACTGCACGAGATTTTAACCTGTCAGAAGCGGGTCAAGGCTTATCATGCCGAGGAATTCGAGAATGTAAATTTCCGCATCGCCTACGATCTTCAGCTCAAGAACGTCAAGAAAGCGTTGAAACTCGGCATGATGACTTCGCCGGCGGTAGAGTCGGTCGGCATCTTGGTCATCGGGATGTTCGTAATATGGTGCTTCCTTTTTTCCGTGCCGCTTTCCGCCATTTTGCCGATGGTGGCGCCTTTGCTCATCATCTACAAGCCGATCAAGGAGATCGGCAAGTTGCAGGTGCAGGTGCAGGAGACGATGGCCGGCATATCACGTGTGCTGTCGCTCCTTGACGTGCACATGGAGTTGCCGCAGGTCGCTAATCCGGTCAAGAAGGACGGTTTCGACCGGGAAATCGTCTTCGATCGCGTTACCTTCAAGTACCAGACGCAGGACGATCCCGCCGTCAAGGATGCGAGCCTTACGATCAAGAAGGGTCAGTTCGTGGCCATTGTAGGCGGCACCGGCAGCGGCAAGACCACGCTCGCCAATCTCATGGCGCGATTCTACGATCCGGAGTCGGGCTCCGTGACCATCGACGGCATCGACGTGCGCGAGCTCGAAACCGCCTCGCTCCGCAAACTGGTGGGGGCCGTATTGCAGGATACTTTCATTTTCAACGATACCATCGCAAACAATATCGCCTACGGCATCGAAAACGCCAGCATGGACGATATCGTGGCCGCCGCCAAGCTGGCCAAAGCGCACGATTTCATCATGTCCCAGCCGGGCGGTTACGACCGGATGTGCGGAGAAAAAGGCAATGCCATTTCCGGCGGCGAACGCCAGCGCATCGCCATCGCCCGCGCCATCCTCAAGAATCCGCCGATTCTGATTCTGGATGAGGCTACGAGCGCCCTCGATACTGTCACCGAGGCGTTGGTGCAGGAGGCCATCAACAATCTGATGAAGAACCGCACCACGCTTGCCATCGCCCATCGCCTTTCCACCGTCCGCCACGCCGACTGCATCCTGGTGATGCACCAGGGCAGGATTGTCGAACGCGGCACCCATGACGAACTTTACGCCTTGGGCGGCAGATATACCGCACTTTGCAACAGGAGTACCGAGCAATGACGTTAGACTACAATATCGGGCACGCTTTCATGCATCCGTGGTTCTGGTCGTCCTTTCTGAGCTGGATTCTGGCCCAGACGATCAAAATGACCGCCAATGCCTTCAAGACCCGTACTTTCGACTTCGAATATCTGGTTTCCACCGGCGGCATGCCCAGCGCCCATTCCGCCATGGCCTCGGGGATGGCGTTTTCCATCGGCTTTACGGAAGGCTTCGGCACGCCGGTAGCCATGCTCGGGATCGGTTGGGCGGCGGTGACGATTTTCGACGCCGCCACCGTCCGCAAGGCCGCCGGCGACCAGGCCAAGGTGCTTAACCAGATCGTCAAGGAGTTCCGGGAGAACCTGAAGTTCAACCCCGGCCATCTCAAGGAGCTGCTCGGACATACCCAGAAGGAAGTATGGGCTGGAATGCTGACCGGCATTATGGTGGCGCTGACGGTGTGCAGTCTCTGGAGATATTGATGCTGGGCGCGCTGCTGGGATTGTTTGCGATAGTGGTATGGGGGGTGACCGTAGTCAACACCCGCGCTTTGCTTGTAGACTTTTCCTCGCTGGAGATAATGGTGATCCGTTTCGTGCTGGCGTGGTTCGTGCTGTGGGTGATGAGTCCGCGAGAGTTCAAGTTCGTGACGCTCTTCGGGGGACGCCGCACCGTGCTTACCTATCGCATCTACGCTTGGATGGGGCTTTGCGGCGTGGCGCTGTACCAGTTCACCGAAAACTGCGCTATCCACTACACCAACGCCAGCAATGTGGCCATTCTGATGTCGCTTAGCCCCATCGTGACCGCGGTCATGGCCAAAGTGTTTCTTAAAGACAGCAACCTTGGCATCTGGATGTGGGTAGGGTCGATCATGGCGATAGCCGGGGGGATTCTGGTGGGCGCCGACAACATCCGCGATCTCCATCTCGATCCGCGGGGCGACTTCATGGTGCTGGTGACAATCGTCTGCTGGGGCGTGTATTCGCTATTGATGGATCGCACCAACCATGTTCGAGTGAGCGCGCTCGTGGTGGTGCGCAAAGCGTTCTTCTGGTCGCTCGTGGCCATCTTGCCGGTAGCTGTCTGGGGCACTACCGGATCCGGTCAGGCGGCGCTTGATGGATCTTTCGCCATCAATCTCGATCCGGCCGTAAACCGGGCGCGGTTCGGCAATTTCTGGAATCTGTTCAACCTCGTCTTCCTCGGCGTGTTTGCCTCGGCGCTGGCGTTTTCGGCCTGGAATCTGGCCAGCAAACGGCTGGGCATGGTCAAAGCCAATGTGGGGCTCTATCTGATGCCGGTGGTGGGCGTGGTGGCCGCCGCGCTGTTTTTGGGCGAGCGCATCACTTTACCGGTGATTCTGGGCGGACTCTTCATTCTCGCGGGAGTGGCCGTGGCCAGCGTAAACCCCATGCGCAAAGTGGGATTTCAAAAAGCAAAGGAATAATATGACGCAACTTCAAGCCGCACGCAAGGGAATAGTGACCGAGGCCATGAAGATCGTGGCGGCCGACGAGGGACTTTCGCCCGAGGCCGTGCGCGATGCCGTAGCCTCGGGCGAAGCGGTCATTCCGCTCAATATCCACCACACCAATTGCCGTCCGGTCGGGGTGGGGCGCATGTTCACCACCAAGATCAACGCCAATCTGGGGCGCAGCGTGACCCATTCCGGCAAGGGGGACGAACTGGAGAAGCTGGCCATTGCGCTGAATGCGGGGGCCGACTTCGTGATGGATCTTTCCGTAGGCGAGGATATCCCCGCCATTCGCCAGGGCATGCTGAACGCCTCCAACCGTCCCTTGGGTACGGTGCCGGTGTACGAGACCATTTCCCGGCTCGATGGCGATATTCCGCAGATGGATCCCGCGTTTCTCGTTTCCGTCATCAAAGCCCAGGCCGAACAGGGCGTGGACTTCATGACGCTGCATGCCGGACTCATGCTGGAGGATATCCCCAAGGCCATGAAGCGGCGCATGGGTATCGTTTCGCGCGGCGGTTCGATCATGGCGGAATGGATGATGGCCAACCGTGCCCAGAATCCCCTGTGGGAGCGTTGGGACGAGATTATGGACATCCTTGCCGAGCACGATGTCACCGTGTCGTTGGGCGACGGTCTCCGGTCCGGTTGCCTGATGGACGGGTCCGACGAAGCGCAGTTCGCGGAGCTTGCCAAGCTGGGCGAACTCGTCGAGCGCTGCCGGGCGCGCGGTGTGCAGGTGATGGTGGAAGGCCCCGGCCATATTGCGTTCGATCAGATCAAGATGAACATGGAGCGTGAACAGGAACTCTGCCACAAGGCGCCGTTTTACGTGCTAGGGCCGGTCGTGACCGACATCGCCCCCGGCTACGACCATATCGTGACCGCGATCGGCGCCACGGCCGCCGCCACTTACGGTGCGAGTCTCCTTTGTTACGTCACTCCGGCCGAGCATCTGGGACTTCCCGATGGCGATGAGGTGCATCAGGGTTGCATCGCCTACAAGATCGCCGCGCATGCCGGCGATATCGCCCGTCACCATCCCCACGCCCGCGATCGCGACGACCAGATGGCGCAGGCAAGACACGATTTCTGCTGGGACGAACAGTTCGCGCTAGCGCTCGATCCTGCACATGCCCGCAATCGCTGGCTCAAGACGCGCGCCAACTCCGATGTGGATCACGGCGACGATCATTGCTCGATGTGCGGCAAGCAGTTCTGCGCCGTGCGTACTTCGAAGCGCATCGAAAAGCTTGCGACCCAGACAAACTGACGAAAGAAAAGGAGGTAACAATGATCAAGAATATCGCTTCCGAAACCGAATTCGACGCCGCCACCTCGTCGGGTGTGCAACTGGTGGATTTTTGGGCGGTTTGGTGCGGTCCCTGCAAAATGATGGGCGCCGTCATCGACGCCAAAATCGTTCCAGCCCGTCCGGAGCTGGACGTTCTCAAGGTGGATGTGGACCAGTGTCCGCAACTGGCGGCGCGTTTTGGCGTGCAGTCCATCCCCACGCTTCTCGTCGTTAAAGACGGCGCAATCAAGGAAAAGTTCATCGGCGTAACTCCGCCGGAAACCATTCTCGCCGCACTCTAAGGTGGATTTCGATTTCCCCGAATACGCCTGCCCTTACGCCGCCGGTTTGGCGAAAAAGTTCCGGCGTTTCCGCCTGCAGGTAAAGGCGGATAAGCGCGAACTGAAGACGGTGGACGGGTTTTCGTCCGATCCGTTCGGGGAGCTAACCCAAGCCGGCAAGCTTCCGGGGCTCAAGCAACGTTTTCCCGATCGCGTCTTGGTGATGACGTCGGACCGTTGCTTCATGACGTGCCGGCATTGCACCCGGCGGGGACTTTTCGGGCGGACTTCCATCGTCGATACTCCGGAAAAACTCGCCGCCTGCGTCGAGTATGTGAAGGCCCACCCCAAAGTGCGAGACGTACTGCTTTCTGGCGGGGATGTCCTTACTCTGCCCGACCGCAAAGTGATGGATTTCGTGGACGCATTTGCCGCGCTTCCCCAAGTGGATCTGGTGCGCGTTTGTTCGCGGGCCTTGAGCGCCAATCCCGGACGCGTCACCGCGCGTTTGGCCAAACTTCTCGGGCAAAGCGGCAAGGTGTGGTTCAACACCCAGTTCAACTGCGCCGATGAAGTGACCTCTGAGGCCGTCCATGCCGCCAAACTGTTGGTGGAGCGCGGCATTCCGGTCAGTTGCCAGACCGTGCTGTTGAAGGGGGTCAACGACTCGGGCCCCGAGATGCTAAGGCTTCTCAGGAAACTGTCGGCCGCGCGGATCCGTCCCTATTACGTGTTTCTTTGCGACCCCATCGCCGGCATCGACCACTTCCGGGTGGATGTCGAAAAAGCCCGCCAGATCGAAAACTACTGCGCCGAACGCATCGGGGGGCTGGCGCTCCCGCGTTTCGTCCAGGACGTGCCCGGTGCCAAAAGGAAACTCCCTGTATGAATACGCTCATAACCGGCGCTTCCTCCGGCATCGGACAGGCGCTTGCTTTCGCTTGCGCCAAGCGCGGAGACAGGCTGTTTATCTGCGGACGCGATCGGGTGCGTCTCGATGAGGTGGCCGTCCGTTGTCGCGAACTGGGCGCCAAGGAAGTTTCCGCCGAGGTGCTGGACGTAACCCAGCCGGCCACCACGCGCGATTTTATCGAACGCGCCGACGAATTGGCCGCGCTCGACGTCGTGTTTGCCAACGCCGGAGTTTCCACCGGCGCCGAAACCGAGCGCAATGTCCGCAACACTTTTTCGGTCAATGTGATGGGCGTGGTCAATACCGTCCTTCCCGCCATCGATCTCATGACGGAGCGTGGAAGGGGTCAAATCGCCATTACCGCCTCCATTGCGGGGTATGGACCCTTGTTCGCTTGTCCGAGCTACTCGGCCACCAAAGCTTGCGTCAAGACATGGGGACTCTCCCTGCGCGGTTATTTGAAGCCTAAAGGTATTGGCGTTTCGGTGATCTGTCCAGGTTTTGTCCGCTCGCGCATCACCGACCGGAATACGTGCCCCATGCCGTTTTTCATGGAGGCCGATGAAGCCGCCCGGATCATTCTCAAGGGGGTTGCCGCCAACAAGGCGCTGATTGCGTTTCCCTGGGTCATGCGCTTCGGTGCGTGGTTCATGGGGACGGTACCGTTTGCCTTGAGCGAATTCGTAAATCGTTTCCTTCCCAAGAAGAATTGACCATGTTGTTGCTGTCGATCTTGCTGGCTGTTGTCGATCTGGCGGAAGTGTTCGAACACGATTCCGCCTGGGACCGTCCGCCGTCCGCCTATACCAAACTTTCGCATCGGCATGATATCGAGTGGAAGGGGGCCAAGATCGTCGATTGGCGGCTGATACCGGAGGGGAGCGGTGTGGGCAGGGTGGAGCTAAATCTCTACAACCGCGGCGATGACAAATCTGGCACGGGCATGTCGGAGGTGGAATTGAAGGAACTGCTGGAGCGGAACATCCCCGGAGTGGACTTGTCCAAGGCCGTGCGGCGCAAAATCAAGGCAGGAGCCTTCCAGTACGAATATCTGAACGACAAGACCAAACCCGCGATTGAAGCCGGCTGGGGCGTTTCCGACGGCAAGGTGGAGTATTTGCGGGTGTCGCTTGTGAAGTCGGCCAAGAAAAAGACCGGTGTCCAAAAACCAGTTTCCGGCAAGGCGTCCAAGGCCAAAATCGTCGCCAACGTGCGCAAGGAGACGAACGGCGACGTATGGATCGGCAATATCCCGATGGTGGATCAGGGTGACAAGGGATATTGCGCGGTGGCCACTTGCGAACGGGTTTTGCGCTATTACGGCGAAACGGTGGACGAGCATCAACTTGCCCAGATGGCGGGTACGACCGCCAAGGACGGCACGTCGTCGGCGGCGATGAAGGAAACGGTCAAGACCATTGGCAGCAAATTCCGGCTGGGCTACAACGATGTTTTCTCCGCCACGGCTTCCCGGAAGGATATCCTCAAAGACCTGGAGCTCTACAACAAGTCCGCCAAGGCGCTCAAGCGTCCGGAACTGAACGAGCGCGACTTTTACGTGGGCAATACTTTTATGGTACCGCTCATGCGCGAGGCGATGGAGCCGGAGGTGCTTCTGCGGATGCGGTCCAGGGATCCGCGCTTCAAGAAGTTCATGAGCTCCGTCCGCGCGCGCATCGATGAGGGCATACCGGTCTTTTGGGGTGTGACGCTGGGGATTTTCCCCGAGCCCGACATTCCCCAGGCCAACGGCGGGCACATGCGGCTTATTATCGGCTACAACGCCAAGACGGAAGAACTCATCTTTTCCGACAGCTGGGGCGAGCGCCATGCCTTCAAGCGCATGCGCGCCGATCGGGCCTTTGCCATAACGTCCAACGCCTACACGCTTCGCCCGTTGTAGAGTTCGGGCCGAGGTCAAGGAAATTGGTGGAGGTGAGGGGAGTCGAACCCCTGTCCGGAGCATCGTCCATCGAATGTCTACGCGCGTATCCGGCCGTTTATCTCGGGAAAGGCACGCCGACCGGCAGGCTTATCCATTCCCATCCGCTTGATTCGGCACCTTGCAGCGGGCAAGCGGAACTCCCTGCAACGTGGTCCGATAAATGATGTCTAGGCGCTCATCGGACGTCGGCGCTTCGACATGGCGGCCTTTC
This sequence comes from uncultured Verrucomicrobiota bacterium, assembly GCA_947305585.1. GTDB lineage: Bacteria > Verrucomicrobiota > Kiritimatiellia > RFP12 > UBA1067 > UBA1067. Next base: position 17,437 of record CAMZDY010000011.1, read on the forward strand.
TTTAGGCGGCCAGAGCGTAATCGTTGTTCGCAATTACTGTTTTCGCCCGTTTTTTATCGTGGCCAACGAGCATCCACGGCGCGCAACCCGACTTCGGTCTGTCCCGTCGAAACCGGATCACCCCCGATATTCGCAGATTGCGGAAGATATTATATCATATTTTGCTTGCATTCGTCAAGGGTTTTATGATATAATATTACATGATGTCATCGATAATAATGCATGTGGACATGGACGCTTTCTTCGCTTCGGTGGAGGAGCGCGAGCATCCGGAGCTCAAGGGCCGGCCGGTTATCGTGGGGTCTTCGCCCCGCGAACGCGGCGTCGTGTCCACCTGCAACTACGAAGCGCGCAAGTTCGGCGTAAGGAGCGCCATGCCATCGCGCAGCGCATTTTCGAAATGTCCGCACGGAGTTTTCATCCGTCCGCACATGAAACTCTACGCCCAGGCTAGTCGCGAAGTTTTTGCCATCTTAGACCGCTATACGCCGTATGTGGAGAAGGTGTCGGTGGACGAGGCGTTCCTGGATATTTCCGGCAGCGCCCATCTCTTCGGCGGGGCCGCGGCGCTGGCGGAAGATCTCCGGGCGACGGTGAAACGGGAATGCCGGCTCACCTGTTCGGCAGGCATCGCGCCCAACCGGCTATTGGCCAAGATCGGCTCCGAGCAGCGCAAACCCGACGGACTGTTCATAATGCCGTTCGAACCCGATGACATCCGTGAATTCCTGGCGCCGAAGCCGGTGGGCGTATTGTGGGGGGTGGGCAAGACCACCCGGACGCAACTCGCTAAATTCGGCATCGCGACTTGCGGCGACATCCAACGCATGTCCCCCGAAGCGCTTTCGGCCATCTTGGGCGAGGCGGCCGGCCAAAGCGTGCATGCGCATGCGTTCGGCTTCGACGGTACGAAATTGGAGCACGAACCGGAACCGGAGCTTACCGTGTCGCGGGAGTGGACATTTCCGGAAGACTGTTCCGATCGCGAAACCGCGCGCGGCAAACTAATCGAGCTGGTGGCCGAGGTGGGCGCACGGACGCGACGGGAAAAGCGTTGGGCGAAACTGGCGCGCATCAAGTTGCGCGATTCCGACTTCAACACCACCACCCGGCAGATGCCGTTCGCTGCGCCCGCCCGGGACGACATCGCGTTCCGCCAGGCCATGCTTTCGCTGTTCGACTGCGAATGGCCGGTCGGCGCGGCGAGGATTCTGCGGCTGGTGGGGTTCGGAGTGGGCAATTTCACGGCGGAACCCGAAGAATGCCTTTTCGGCGACGAGGACCGGCGCAAGCGCGAACGTTTGTCCGAAGCGCTCGATTCCATCCGTCGCCGCGGTTCGCGGCTTGGAGTATCCAAAGACGACGGCTGAATATTTTTCATTTTCCCTATTGACTTTCGGTGCGGAAATATGATATAATACACATCAATCATCTCGGTGGGATACTCAAGCGGTCAACGAGGGCAGACTGTAAATCTGCTGGCTTACGCCTTCCAAGGTTCGAATCCTTGCCCCACCACCACTTAACTTGCGGCAACGCAAGTTTTTTATTTTCCCTATTGCAATTCCGCCCACGATATGATATAATATACACATTATGAATCTATTAGCGGAATTGAAGGCGAGAGGTCTCGTCGAGAGTCTTACGGATCCTGCTATCGCGGAGGCGATGGAGAAGCCGATGACGGTGTATTGCGGTTTCGATCCGAGCGCGCGGAGTCTGCAGGCCGGGAATCTGGTGTCCATCATGGTTTTGAAGCGTTTCCAGGATGCGGGGCACCAGGTGATCGCGCTTGTGGGCGGCGCCACGGGGCTCATCGGCGATCCGAGCGGCAAAAGCGCCGAGCGCAATATGCTTACCCTGGAACAGGTGGCGGCGAACAAGGCGGGGATCCGCGAGAACCTCTCGCGCATACTCCGCTTCGACGGCCCCAACCCGGCGATCATGGTGGACAACTACGACTGGTACAAAGGCACGAGCGCCATCGAGTTCCTGCGCGATATCGCCATCAACTTCCGCGTGCCGCAGATGCTCGCCAAGGAGAGCGTGAAGAAGCGGCTGGAGGCGAGCGAGGGCGCGCTCACTTTCACGGAGTTTTCATATCAGATTCTGCAGGGTAACGACTTTCTCCATCTCTACGACAACTTCGGTTGCACGATGGAAGTGGGGGGTGCCGACCAGTGGGGGAATATCACGGCCGGGACCGACCTCGTGCACCGGATGCGCGGCAAGACGGTGTTCGGGCTCACGTTCCCGCTGTTGCTCGATTCGGCGGGACGCAAGTTCGGCAAATCGGAGGGCAATGCGCTGTTTATGGACAGCTCCATGACAGGCGTCTACGACTGGTACCAGTATTTCCTGCGTGCGGCCGACGAAGACGTGATTCGTTATCTCAAGGTGTTTTCCATGAAGAGTCTCGGAGAGATAGCGGAGCTGGAGGCGCAGATGAAGTCCAATCCGGAAGCGCGCATTCCGCAGAAGGCGCTCGCCGAAGAGCTTACCTTGCTCGTGCACGGCACGGAGGGGCTCAAGAAGGCGCAGGAAGCCACCACCACCTTGTTCGGTGGCGACGTGAAGGGCAAGTCGGCCGATGAGCTAATGACTATCTTCAAGAATGTAAAGAGCGCCGAGCTCGACAAGGGCGAGGTGCTGGGCAAGCCGGTATTTATGGTGGCGGCCTTGGCCAAGATGTTCGGCTCGAACGGCGAAGCCAGGCGCATGGCGCAGCAGGGCGGGCTGAGTCTCAATGGCGAGAAGGTGGGGATCGACCGCACGCTCGCGGAGGGCGACCTTGCGGACGGCAGGGTGGCGGTCTTGAAAAGCGGCAAAAAGAACTTTTTCCTTCTGAAAACGCGGTGAAAACTCTAGATAGATACGTGTTCGGCAGCTTTTTCTCCAGCTTCGTGCTGGCGTTTCTGGTGCTTTCGTTTGTGTTGACGATCGGGCTTATGGTGCAGATCGTAGGCTACATACTGGATGGCGTGCCGATGAGCCTTGTGGGGGAATTCGCGGCGGTTTGCTTCCCGGAGACGCTGCAATGGACGATGCCGCTGGCGATTCTGGTGTCGAGCGTGCTGGTTTTTTCGCGCATGT
>CAMZDY010000012.1 GCA_947305585.1 uncultured Verrucomicrobiota bacterium
CTTTCGTCCAGTCCGGCACCTCGCGCTTGATTTCGTCCATCTGGCGCATCACCCGGAGATTGGCGCCGCCGTGTCGAGAACCTTTGAGCGACAGGATCGACGCCGCCACGCTGGAGTAGATGTCGGTGTAGGACGAGGTTACCACGTGCGTGGTGAAGCTGGAGTTGTTGCCGCCGCCGTGTTCGGCGTGGAGGATGAGCGCGAGATCGAGCGTGTCGGCCTCGAGCTTCGTGTACTTGCCGTCCTCCCGGAGCATGATGAGGAAATTCTCCGCCGTGGACTTCTCCGGATCCGGATTGCGGATGATGAGCGACTGTCCCCGGTGGTAGTGCGCCTTGGCCTGGTAGGCGTAGGCGGCGATCGTGGGGAACGCCGCGATGAGATCCACCGACTGGTAAAGGCAATGTTCGATCGACAGATCGTCGGGACTGTTCGCCGGCTCCTCGTCCTCGAACGCATACCCGAAGAGCACCGCCCGCGCGAGGGCGTTCATGATATCCTTGGAGGGATTGGAGAAAAGCGCGTTCTCCTTGAAATCCTCCGACAGCCGGCGGTGCGAACCGAGCCGTCTATTCCAGTCGGCCAGCTGGTCCTTGGTTGGCAGTTCGCCGAACATCAGGAGATACGCCGCCTCCTCGTAGCCGAAGCGGCGCTCCCGCGCTTTAGCCGCCACCATGTCGGCCACGTCGATCCCGCGATAGAAGAGCTGCCCCGGAATCGCCTGCTTTTCGCCTTCGCTCACCACGTAGCCGTGCACGTTGCCGATGGTCGTAAGCCCCACCAGCACGCCCGTGCCGTCCTGGTTGCGAAGCCCCCGCTTCACCCCGTAGCGCTGATAGAGCGCCGGATCGATCCAATCGGCCTTGCGCACCAGTTCGGCATGTTTCTTGAGCCACTCGTTATCCATTTCGGTCCCTCGTCTTCTGTCCGAAATCCGGCTGGCGACGCCCCTGGAAGGACACGCGCTTCTGCCGTTTCCGGTTGTTCCGGTTCCGGTTGGCGGGATGCACCCATTCCGGAACGTGCTCCTCGCGCTTCTCTCCGGCCAAGAACGGATGGTCGCCGTCCACCGGGATGGTCTTCTTGATGAACCGCTCCACCGCCTTAAGCTGCGGCCTTTCCGCCGCCGCAACGAAACTTATCGCCACGCCGTCTTCGCCGGCCCGCGCCGTCCGTCCGATCCGGTGCACGTAGCTCTCCGTCTCGAGCGGCAGTTCCATGTTGATGACCGCGCTCACCTCCGGTACGTCGATCCCCCGCGAGGCGATGTCGGTGGCCACCAGCACCCTCACGCTCCCTTCGCGGAAGCCCTTGAGCGCCCGCGTCCGCTGGGCCTGCGTCTTGTCGGAATGGATTACGGCCGACGCTTCCTTCTTCCGCATCAGCTTTTTGTTGATCCGGTCCGCCCCGTGGCGCATCTTGGTGAACACGATCACCTTGTTCCACTCCGGATGCTGGTCCAGGAGGTGCATGAGCAGCGCATCCTTGTCGGCCTTCTCCACCATCATCGCCCGCTGCCGGATCTTCTCGACCGTGGGCGCTTCCGGCGCGATGTTCACCGACACCGGATTCCGGACGAGTTCGCCCGCCAGCTTGCGGATCTCGTCCGACAGCGTGGCCGAGAAGAACAGACTCTGCCGGTGGCCGGGGAGTTTGCCCACGATCCGGCGGATGTCCGGAAAAAATCCCATGTCCAGCATCCGGTCCGCCTCGTCCAGCACGAAAATCTCCACCTGGTCGAGATAGATTATCCCCTGCGTCATGAGATCGATCAGCCGCCCGGGGCACGCCACGATCGTCTCCGCGCCCTTCCGGATGTCTTTCACCTGGCCGAACTGGCTCACGCCGCCGAACACGCAGGCGAACGGCAGGTTCGTGTATTTGGAATACGCTCTCACGTTCTCCGCCGTCTGCGCCGCCAGCTCCCGCGTGGGCGAAAGTACGAGCGCGCGCGGATGTCCGATATGGCGTGGCTTGCGGTTCAATAGAAGATGGTTGAGGATCGGCAGCATGAAAGCCGCCGTCTTGCCGGTGCCCGTCTGCGCGCACCCCAGCAGATCGCGCCCCGCCAGCACGTGCGGCATGGCCTCGGCCTGGATGGGCGTGGGCGTTTCGTAGCCGGCATCCTTGATCGCCCGCTGCAGCTCCTGCTTCAACTTGCCGAATACGGTTCCCTCGAACATCCTACACCACCGGCCTCAGATATTTCACCTTGATCGCCCGCCACAGCACCACGCAGAACGCCGAAAGCGGAATCGCCAACAAGAGCCCCAGCATCGAATGGAACACGCTCCCCCAAAAGAGGAAGGAAAAGATGACCCCCATGTATCCGAGCCCCGTCTTGTTCCCCTGGATCCTGGGCGTGATCACGTAGCCGTCCAAAAGGAGCCCCGCCGCCCACACGCCCAGCACCATCAATAGCCGCACCCACGACCCGCCGAAGAAGTACGCGAGCGGCAGCGCCACCGGCATGCATACGACCGAGCCCAGAAAGGGGCAGAGGTTGAGCGTCCCGAGCGCAAACCCGATGATGAAGCCGTACGGAAGCCCCACCAGCCAGAAGCCGGCCCCGTACAGACAGCCCTCCAGGAGGCAGATTTTCGTCTGCCGCTGGAAGAAACTGATCATGATATCGAAGAACGCGTTGATCTGCGCCGCCACGAAACGCTTGGTGTCGTCTTTGAGGAACGGCATCTCTTTTACGCAATCCTCGCCGCGCACGTCCGGCCGCGTCACGAAATAGCCCGTGAACACCAACGCGAGGAGCCAGGTGAGCACCCCTTCCACGACCGACATCACGCCCTTCCCCACGCCCATCACCTGCTTGCGGATTTCGTCGTAGTAGTCGGCGATGTTCACGTCGGGCAGAAATTCGCTCGTCCACTCCTGGTACTTGGCCACGATCTTCGGCCCGAGGCTCCCGAGGCTCGTCAGCTCCGCCGACAGCTTGGCGCCGCCGTACCATGCCAACAGCCCCATCGGCACCAGCACCGACGCCATCATCAGCACCGCCGCCAACGTGGGGTTCTTGACGAGCCGGTGCCACCGCTCGTAGTACGGGCGGAAGAACATCGCCAGGAAGATGCCGAGAACGATCGAGGTCATGGCCGGATCAGAAAGTTTCGCACTCCGGGAGCGGGCCCACGATGGGCCTCGCGTACTCGAGGAACGCCGCCGTCACGTCGTGGCCGTTCCGGGCGATGTATTCCTTGGGTACGCTGCGCGTATACTTGGCCGCGTTCCGGATCGGCACCGGGGCGAACGCCACCCGGTATTTCCGGCCCTCTTCGCGCACGATGGCGATCGTCCCTTTCTTGAGCTCGCCCGCGAGCGCCGCCTTCACCGCCGCACGTCCGGCCGCCATCGCCTCCGCCTGGTCCACCTTCGAGGCCACGCCGGGGAAAGACCGCTGCAGGTAGCCGAACGTATCCGCCCTTACGCGCTTCACTTCGGCCTTCTCCTTCAAAACCTTCGCGAGCGCGTCGCCCAGCGCCCCCGTGCCCGACATCTGCACGTTCCCGTGCGAATCGGTTTCGCCGCTTCCGAGCTTGGCGCCGATCGGCACCCCGTCCTTGCCGCGGATGCCTTCGCTCACCGCGCACACGCACCGGCCGAACTTCTTCATCGCGGCCTTCACGTCCTTCACGAACTTCTCTTCGCTGAACGGCACCTCGGGGAGATAGATGAGGTGGGGGCCGTCGTCCTCGCGCACTCTCGCCAGCGCCGAGGACGCCGTCAGGAAGCCGGCGTCGCGCCCCATGATGATATCGATCTTCACGCCCCCCAAGGCGCGGTTGTCCAGATCGTCCCCCTTGATGGCGCTCGCCACGAACCGCGCGGCCGATCCGAAGCCCGGCGTGTGGTCGCAGCTTCGAAGGTCGTTGTCGATCGTCTTGGGGATGTGGTAGACTACGAGCGGATAGTCCGCCTGCTCCGCCTCCTCCGCCACGATCCGCGCCGCATCGGCGCTGTCGTTGCCGCCGATGTAGAAGAAATACCCCACGTCGAGCTTGCGGAACGCTTCGAAGATAGCCTTGCAGTCGTCCGCCGTCGGCTTCTTGCGGCAGCTCCCCAGCGCCGAAGAGGGCGTCTCCGCGATCTTGAGGAGCTTTTTCTCCGTCACCTTCCTGAGGTCGATGTAGTCGCCGCCCAGGATGCCCAGGATGCCGTGCCGCGCCCCCAGGATCTTCCCGATCCGGGCGCTCTTCTTCGCTTCCAGCACCGCCCCCACGAGCGACTCGTTGATCACCATCGAGGGCCCCCCCGACTGGGCAATCACCATATTCATCTTTTTCATCGGCTCATGATCTCCTCTTTTACGTTCTTCGGCGTAAGCTCGAACTGGTCCGGCTCCATCGAATATCCGGCCCGGCCCTTGGTGAGACTGCGGATGGCCGTGGAATACCCGAACATCTGCGCCATCGGCACCCGCGCGCTCACGATCTGCAGATCGCCGCGCATGTCCATGTTGAGCACCGTGCCGCGCCGCGCGTTCAGATCGCCCAGCACCTCGCCCACCGATTCCGGCGGCGTGGTGATCTCCAACTTCATGATCGGCTCCAGAAACTCCGGCTTCGCCTTGAGGGCCGCCTCGCGGAACCCCATCATCGCCGCGCTCCGGAACGCCACCTCGTCGGAAACTTCCGGATCCACGATCGTCGCCCGGACGGCCGTCACCTGCAGGTCCGTCATCGGATAGCGCGCCAAGACTCCGGTGGCGATGCCGTCTTCGAGCCCCTGCCGCACCACGTCCTCCAGCTTGGCGTCGGGGAGCGAGTTGCGGAAATCCCGCGCGAGCTCCACCTTGACGCCCGCCCCGCGCTCCAAGGGCTTCACTTCCAGCGTCAGCTCCACCGCGTGGCGCTTGCCGCCCAGTTCGCGGTCGAACGTGAAACTTTCGGTGGCCGGCGCGGTTACCGTCTCCAGATAGGACACCATGGGCTTGCCGGTGTTGGCCATGCACTTGAACTCGCGCTTGAGCCGGTCCACCAGAATCTCGAGATGCAGTTCGCCCATGCCCGACAGGATCGTCTGGCCCGTCTCCTCGTCCTCGCGCACCTGGCAGGTGGGGTCTTCCGCCGCCAGCGCCTTCATGGACTCCACGAGCTTGTCCTTGTCGGCCGAACTCTTGGGCTCGATCGCCATGAACATCACCGGCTGCGGCGCCTGGATGCGCTCGAGGTAGCACGGCTTCATTTCGGCGCATAGCGTGTCGCCCGTGGTGCAGTCCTTGAGCCCCACCACCGCGCCGATGTCGCCCGCCTTGAGCTGGTCCACCTCGATCTGGTCGTCCGCGAACAGCCGCACGATCTTCATGATGCGTTCGCGCTTCTTCGTCCTCGGGTTGTAGGCGTTGGCGCCCTTCTTGAGGACTCCCCCATACACCCGCACGAAAAAGAGCCGCCCCACGTAGGGGTCGGTGGCGATCTTGAAGACGAGCGCCGTCAAAAGCTCCGAGTCCTCCTGCTTCCTCGCCACCTTCTCGCCGCTCTTCAGATCCGTCGCCTCCACCGGCGGCCGGTCGCTGGGCGCAGGCAGATAGCGCACGATGGCGTCCAGCAGCGGCTGCACACCCTTGTCGCGGAGACTCGTGCCGCACAATACCGGCACCATCCGCCCCGCCACCGTCTGCCTCCGGATGGCCGGGATCAGCTCTTCGGCGCTCAGATCGCCCTTTTCGAGGAACGCCTCCATCACGCCTTCGTCCAGGTCGGCCACCTTCTCCACCAGCTCCGCCCGGGCGAACTCCGCCTCGTCCTTCAGTTCGGCGGGGATCTCCCCCACCGTGAAATTCCTGCCTTCCGACGCTTCGTCGTAGACGATCCCCTTCATGGCGATCAGGTCCACCACGCCCTTGAAGCCCTCTTCCCTGCCGATCGGAATCTCCACCGGGCACGCGCACGCCTTCAGCTTCGTGCGCAGCTCTTCCGTCACTTTCTGGAAGTCTGCGCCCATCCGGTCCATTTTGTTCACGAACGCCAGCCGCGGCACGTTGTAGCGGTCGGCCTGGCGCCAAACCGTCTCCGACTGAGGCTGCACTCCACCCACCGCGCAGAACACGCACACCGCGCCGTCCAGCACCCGGAGCGACCGCTCCACCTCCATCGTGAAGTCCACGTGGCCGGGCGTGTCGATGATGTTGATGCCGTGTCCGGCCCACTCGCACGAAATGGCCGCGCTCTGGATGGTGATGCCGCGTTCGCGCTCCTGCACCATGAAGTCGGTGGTGGTGTTGCCGTCGTGCACGTCGCCGTGCTTGTGGATCTTGCCCGTGTAGAACAGGATGCGCTCGGTCGTGGTGGTTTTGCCGGCATCGATATGCGCCACGATGCCGATATTCCGCACTTTATCCAGATTTCCAGCCATACCAAAAGTAAAGACGGGCAGGGTAGCATCGAGGCCACCACCGCCCGGTTATGTTATCCCTGCAAAGGTAAATGGAATTTACTTCGCGGGGGCGCTGCCGTCGTCGCCGTAGCCCTTGGACTTGAGATACTCGACCACCTTGCCGACGGTCGTAAGCTTCTCGGCATCCTCTTCAGGGATGGCGGCACCGAACTCTTCCTCGAACGCCATGATGAGCTCGACGGAGTCCAGCGAGTCGGCACCCAGATCGTCGATGAACGACGCCTCTGCGGTCACCTGCTCGGCATTGACGCCCAGCTGCTCGACGATGATGTCTTTTACGCGATCTTCTAGCTTTCCAGCCATGATGTTTACTCCTTTGCTTTGAGATACTGTGTATATTATATCATATTTTGGGGTCGTTTGGCAATAGGGAAAATGAAATTTTTTATTTGTCCGAGATGCAGATGAAGTATTCGTCGGCATCGGGCAGCGTGATCTTCACCTGCCAGACGCCGGGGTCTTCCGTTTCGGTGTAGACGATCGTCTCCGGCATGGTCCACGATTCCAGATCCTTGCTGACCCGGACGAAGTCGGCGAGACTGACGCTCTCCACCGGCTCGCCACCGATCGTAACCGCAATGAGGCAGGCGACTACCGTCTGTTCGTTCTCGACCGTGGAGACGATGTCGGTAATGACGATTTCCGGCATGGACCCCGACACCAGCATCTTGTTCACGTCGGTACCGGACATGCCCAGCAACGCAGCCGTCGCGCTCAGTTGCGGCGCCGCCGACAAGGTGGCGACCTTATGCACGGACCAGTAATGGTCCGCTCCGGCCCACTCGCCCGCATACCCCTCCGCGTATTCGCCGCTATACATCACAAACCCGCTTTCGCCGCCATTGGCGTAATACTGGCCGCCGGCGAAAATCAAGTTGCTCGCCTGACCCGCCTCGTGGCGGTTGGAGACCGGACTAAGGTACCGGCCGCCCTCCAAAGTGACATTCTGGGCGTTGCTGTTGCGGCTCAAAGCGTACATACCGGTATCGTAGGCGGCAACCGTGCCGCCCGTGCCCGAATCTTTAACCGTAAGGTAGCCGTCCTGGCCGACTTTGATGGTGGGCATATTCTCGCCGGGCCCCGTCAAGGTGCGGCCCGCCAGATCGAGCGTAAAGGCCACGTTGGTCACCACCACGTTTTCTTCCTGGCTGCGCAGCAGCTGGATCGTGGCGTCGGTGACCTCAAGCGGCAACAGCGTGTCGATCGCGGCCTGGATGGAATCGAAATCCTGGGTCTGGGGAGTGTCGCCCTCGGTGTAGGTAAGCCGGCACATCTTGGTGCTGGCGTTGACCGGCTCCAGTTTGCCGTGCAGCAAGTCGTAGCCGGTAGCTTGGGGAACCGTAAAACTGTCGTCGTCGTCACAGATAACCCCACTTGCGCTATCTGTCGTCGAGAGATTCACCCCGGTATATTCGTCACTCGCGTACACGATATTGTCGATCGCCACCTCGCAGGCGCCGGACTCGGCCACCGGCACGGCGATCGCCGTTTCGCCGCGCCTGCCGTCCGGGGCTACGTCCACCGGCATTCCGCTATCTATCTGCCAGGTGAACGAAGTAATACCCGGATCCCACGACAGCAGGAAATAGCGGTACGGCGCCTTGTAATTGCCGACCACATTGGGCGTTTCGTTGGTGGAAACCACGATCTCGTCCACGCCGCCGCCCGTGCCGCTCATCCCGAGACCCGTCAACTTCTGCGTCTCCAGATCTACGCGCAGCGTGGGGAACAGCGTTCTCGCCTCGTATTGACGCCGCCCCTCGTCGGTCAGCAAACTCTGGAGCGAGGCCGACAGTTCCTCGCTTACGATGCTCGCCGCCAGATCGACCGCCAGCGGCGCGCCGTCGAAATAGATCACGAAACCGGAGTTGTAGTAATCGAGCTTCAAGGGACGGAAAAACTCGACGACCACACGATGCCACGAACCGTCCGCCACCGTCACCGCCATATTGCCGTTGGTCACGGCCACGTAATTCGTGGCCACCACCCCCGAACCGGCGAAAGATTTAGCGTAGTAGCCCGCCGTCACGCAAAGCTCGCCGCTCTTGTTGGCCCAGAGGACGAGCTTGTCTTCGCCGGGGTCAGGCGCGGGCGAGCGCCGGAATTTGACGAGCGCGTCCAGATAGACCACATCGTCATCCTCGATCTCCAGACTCTGCATCCGGTAGCCGGAACCTTCAACCTCCTTGTTCGGGAGGATGGTGCGGAAGATCACCGCCTTGCCGGAATTTACCGTAAAATGGTAGGCGTTGGTGGGGTCGCTGAGGAAGCAGGCGGCACGCCGACCGTCTTTGCTGAGCAGGATGTCGTCGGTGTCGGTGTGTTCTGCGAGTTCGCCCATCCAGGAATTGTACCAATAGGTGCCCACCCCGGAAACGATGGGCTCGTCCTCGATCGTCTCCTCCTCGAAATTGTTGGCGGGCGCCAAAGCGTCGTCCGCCCGGAGCGAAGCCGCGAAGCAAAGCGCGAAAACCGACAATAGAAGTTTATTCGTCCAGTTTTTCATATTTGCTCCCGTCGAAAGAGACGTCCAACCCCCGGCAAAGCCAGTCCATCAGATCCTTCATTTCGTCTTCGCCCAGACCGCCGCGCGGTAGCGTGAGTTTGTCCACGTGGCCGTCGGCATAGACGACGTGCGCGCACTTGCGCTTGCCGGAAGCATGGTTGAAGGCAAGTCCCTGCTGCTGGCCGGCGCTGAGTCCCTTGTACTGGATGGCGGTGTCGGCATAGGGGGCGTCGAACTCGCCGAACGGCAGTTCCGCGAAGAGGAGCCGCCGATCGGCCAGTTTCATATTGGCGAAGCTGACGCCGCCGTAGGATTCGGACACGGTATTGGCGGAGTGCGACACGTCGCCGCCGAAGTAGCCGTTCATCTCATAGCTCCAGAACGCCTTCTTGCCCGCGGCGAGCGCCGCCTTGGCGTGCGACGGACAGATGAAAGCCTCGCGGTTGCCCTTGGCCGCCGCCCACAGCGCGCCGTTGGTGATGCAGTAGAGTTGCTCGTCGCCAGTCGAACCCGAATCGGCATAGGGCGACACGTGGAAACTCGCGCTCGCCACCGAAGACGTGGGCTTGGACCGGTAGGCACCGTCGGAATACCAGCTTACCCACGCCTTGCCGACGGCGCTGTTGCGGGGGTTCGACTCCGTATAGCGCATCTGCACGTTCCGGATGCCGCCCGATTCGTCGATGGAGCTGAATTCGGTGGAGGCCGCCAGCGGATAATAGCCGCAGCTCATGCCGTAGCTCTGGCAGGCCGACGCGAGGTTGCGCATGTTCGCCAGACACTTGGCGCTACGGGCCGACTCGGTGGTGCCGCCCACCGACACCAGCAAGACGCCGGAAAGGATGCCGATGATGCCGATTACGATGAGAAGTTCGACGAGTGTGAATGCTTTTTTCATGGCTTAATCGAATTGACGGTAGAAGAGTACGCGCATACGGTGAGGCCGCCCGGCCTCGCCCACTTCGGGATCGCGCCAGACGAGCGCAACGGCGCGCGCACCCAATTGCGGTGGCGTCTGGCCGATCGCGCCGCCGCCCATCATCATGGGCTCGGCACGCACGAAAATCAAAAAGAGCTGCTGCTTGTTGGCGAACGAATCGCGCCAATAGCCGTAGAGGAACTTGCGGTCCACGTCGGAAAGCGAATCGGTCTGGGTCAACGTTTCGCCGAACAAGGTTTTTTCCGTTCCCGCCCAGGCGAGCGCATCCCACGCATCTTCCCAGGTCTTCCCGTTCGCCGCCTGCGCCTGCGCCTCCTCCTGGAAAATCTCGGCCACCGCCTCCAGATCCTCCCAGCCGAACTTGGCATTGCCGTTCATGGCCGAAAAGGCGTACTTCTTGTTGAACGCCTGCGCCGTCATTTCCTGCGCCGCATTGTTGAGGTTGGTTGAGGCCACGGACCAGTTGTAGGGCGTATTGGCGAACGCCGCCATCAACGAATCGAGACTCTGGGCGTACGGATTCACCTTGTAGCTGTTGCCCATGTTGGCGATGCCGATGTTTTCGAAATCGTCGCGCGCCGCCCCGGCCGACGGGAAGCACCGGTAAGTCTGCCACATCAAGCCGCCGTGCACCAATTCGCCCAGGCCCGTGCCGTAGTCGCTCTTGTTGCCGATCGTGCCCAGATAACCAGCCGCCGGATCGCCGCCGCCCTTGAGATTGCCGAGCCGGGGCAGCATGGCCAGCTCGTAGATCGACTGGAGATAGCCCTGGTCGGAGCACTCCATCCAGATATCGTTGGCGCGACCGTCCTTGCCGAGATATTCGTTTTTAACCGTCGAAAGCCAGTCGGCGGCAGTAATGGCGTTATCCTGCCGGATCCAGTTTTCCGGCGCATGGTTGTAACGGGGGTCGGGGCAGTAGACGCCCAGCGGCGCCCAGGACGTAATCTGATGCGTGGATTTCGCGTCTTTGTATTTGAAGTTGGCGTTAAGCTCGGTGGTGAACTTCATCGCCGGGTTGAACGCGCCAAACACCTGAGCGTAGGCATCCGCCGGGCTGGATCCGTTCAGCGCGTCGTCGCCGATGGCGGCGGGCACCATATCCACCGTTTTGCCTCCGCTCGTCACCCGCACGTAAAAAGCCACGTGCAGCTTTACTTCCTGCTCGCCCTTCAGCTTGTCGATGAAGTTGTTCTTGTTCTGATAAGACGAATTGACGCTGCCGTCGGCATTGACGGGAAAGAGCAGGCATTGGGCGTCGGTGTATTGCTTGGTGTTCGGACGTTCCGCCCCGGTTTCCGGGTCAACTTTTACGGTATAGGTAACATTGAAGGCTGGAATGTCCGAGATGGCGGAAAGCGAAAGCGAACGGTTGATAAGCGCATTCTCCTCGTCTTTGGCCGAAGGCAGCGATATCGATTGGCTTGCCATCGGCACCCGGATTACGCCATCCTTGTAATTGGCGGACGAACTGCCGAATACGCCGTTTTCGGGATGGACCTTGTTGGGACGGAAATTGACCGCCTCTGCTTCGGAGAAGAACAGGCACGCCACGCCATCCAAGGAGAAACTCGGGGGATTCGCCCCGTTGTCGCGCTTGAACGGATAGACGAGGCCCACGTTCAGCGACGACCCCTCCAGCCCCATTAGCTTCAAGGTATAACTCTTCTTGTATTCGATGATTCCGCCGTCCAGCTCCGTCTTGGAATCGAGCTTTTCGTCGAGCGACGCCTGCACCGCCAGCATCGGCGAGAGCGTGCAGATCATGGGCACGCGCTCGACGGAGGGAATGCCGAGCGAAACCGGAACGGAGTCTTCGTCCAGATAATCCCAGAGATTCATCACCCCCACCGAGGTCAGCGCGTCCAGATAATCCTTCTGGTCGTATTGGACCGTATCGATATTGGCGTTCTTCGTGATGGCCGAGAACGGCTGGCCCTCGGGCTTAGCCAGGTCGAGCACGTCGGTAGCGTTGGTGGCGGGCGTGGGGAAGTAGCTGTCGGTCATCATCATGAACCGCTTGAACTGCGTCGTCTCGCCGGGATTGCAAAGCGCGCTCCGGTTGCTGCTCAAATAGGTATAGAAAGGATTCTTCGCTTTCATCGCCAGCGCCAGGTCGGCCATCGAAACAAGCGGCACCTTCGTCTTGTCCACGAGTCCGTCGCTCCCCAGATAGTTTGACAGGAACTCATCCCACTGCGAAGGTTGGATGCCCTGCGAATCGGGTCCGGTATGGGTGGAATTCTCGAACAGATACGAGAGCGAAATCCGCCCCGACGCGGAATTGCGCGGCAGATCGGCCGCAAGCCGGTTCACGTCGAAACAGTCGGACACGTCGATTACCGAATAGGCGTAGCGTCCGGCGTCGAACCCGAGCCAATGCCAGGTGGCAGTGGGGGTGAGACGCGAATAGTAGCGCGCCGCGTTGACGAGGGGCGGCGGAATGTAGGCGAGCCCTTCCAAGGTCAGCGTGGAGACGGTTTCTTCCGCCGTCAGCCAGCCGTTGGTGCCGATGAACACGTGGTGGTAGAAATAGTTGTGCTCGCTGTTGATCTCGCCGGCCGTCAGCCCCATGGCGGTGGCGCGGTTGAGCGGCACGGAGCCGGTCGGCCTCTGCCGGCCCACGCCGGGATAGGGGTTGTCGTTGATGGCGTAGTCGAGGCGCTCCATCGCTTCGGCCAGCGCCGCCTTGGCGAGGAGACGCGAAGAAACGGTGCGCCGCAGATAGGAGCTCGGGAGGCGGGCCGTACGCATGTAAGCCGCGAACGCCACGGCCGAGATGACCATGAAGGTCAACATGCCGAGCACGATCAAGAGCGCCGAACCTTTACGTGCAGTTGGTTTCATTGGTTGCGCTCCTCCACTGACAGCCGGTAGAAATTGGGGAGAAAATAGCCGGTGCGCATATTCTGCGAAGCGGTGGAAAAGGTAACTTTCGCATTGCCCTGCCGGATGGTGACGATATAGGGCCGGTTCCAGGGATCGCGCAATACGCCGTCTTTGCCCACGTTGCCGTTGTAGAGCACGGGGATTTTCTCGCCGTTGTCGCCCGTTTCGCCGCCCAAGATGAACTTGAGATTGTCGCGGGTGGCGTTGGCCTGATCCATGGTGGGGAGCTCGGTGAAATTCTCGGCGGCCAGGATGGCGTTCGTCATTTCCTTCACTTCCGCCTGCGCTTTGGCCACCCGGGCGCGCGACCGGGCGGCGCTGACGGAACTGCCGACCGCCCCGGTGAGCATGGCGATCATGCCCATCACGACCAGCAGTTCCACTAATGTAAATGCTCGTTTCATGTTGCTTACCATTGGATTTCGTCCGGCCAGGTGGTGATGTCGTCGTAATCGAAATCGGGATTCGGCCCCAGCGAGGTGACGCCCACCGTGTAGGTGACGAGCTGGTTGCCGGATTCGCCGGACCCCACCGGAACCGAAGTCATGTCGGACTGGGTGGTGTTTTCGCCCACGCTCGTCAACAGCACGATCTTGTCGGAATCGTCCTCTTCCTGCCCGGACACGCTGCAGGCGCGGTCGCGCAAGTTGCCGTCGGGCTTCCAGAGCGAGGTGATGCGCCCCACCTGGCTGCCGCTCACGAAAAGATTGTCGGCCTCTTCGCGCACCTCGGCGATATTGTCGCGCACCTCGTCCATCTGGGCCACCCCGGCCACCCCCGTGCGCCAGGCGATGGACGACTGGTTGAACATCATGGTCAGAATGGTAACCAGCATCCCCAAAAGGAGGCTTGCCACCAACAGTTCGAGAATGGTGAAGCCTTTTTTCATTGGTCGGGATCTCCCTGGAAGTGGACTTCGGTGTAGTAGATCGGCATCGCGAGGAGCATGCCCGGCTGCTTGGTGGCGCGGAAGGCGATGCGGACAATGGGCGAATCCTGATCGTGCATCACCACCAGCCCGCAGCTCAAGCCCGCCGCGCTCACGTCGCTTTTCGGGAACGCGGTTTTCACGTCGAGCGTGCCGCTGGACGCGGCCGACATCTTGGACATGAACTGGGAAAAGACGCTTTCCGCCTGGGATTCCGGATCGGAGGAAACGATGCCTTTGGAGTCGAAATAATTCTTCCAGCCCTCTTCCGACGGGAAATAGAACTTGTCCCGGAACGCCGTCCACTTGAGATTGGTGGCGCTGGCGGCCATGATCATCGGGGAGAGCACAGTGTCGGCGATGGCCGCCCCGCCCACGTCTTCGCGGCTCTGGCGGTTTTCGCGGAAGCCGAGCGAAAAGAGCGAAACCATGGCGAGGATGCCCCCGGCCATGATAAGAATGGCCAGGTTCACTTCCATCAAGGTAAAGCCGCGTTTCATAGTCATTCCTTACTGCTCCTTCGCGGTTGGATCTTTGGTCTCCCCCACCTTAACCGGACTGAGCGAGCCGGTTTTGTCGGGACGGAGCGCGCAAACCTGGATCACCTTCGTGCCGCTCACGTTGCTGCTGCGCTGATCGTAGCCGCCGGCCCCGCCGCCGAAGACCAACTTCTTCTTTCCGCTCACCGGATTGTCCATCTGCTTGCTGAAATCGGTGCCGAAAATGTAGTTGTGCGGCAAGGTGAGATATTGGAACTCGAACCCGTACGCATCGCCGCGCTGCCAATCGCTGTAGCCGCTCGTCACCTTGAAGCCGTACATCGGCATCTCCATCGAGGTGGGGGAGTAATCAACCGGTGCAACCATTTGGTTGGGCATATCTTCGTTCTGCACACCCAAGGGATCGGCCTCGGTCACCGTGCTCTGCACCACGAAAGTGGCCACCCGGCTGCGCTCGAACGAGGTGTCGGAAACATCGTCCATCGGGTAGAGATACATCCCGGAAGCGGCGCTGGAGGCGGAGGAGACGTTGTTGGTGGGATAGGTGAGGTTGAGATCGGCGAATTCGTCGTACACCACGTTGTTGGCGAACCGGGAAACGCGCCCCGCGCGCCTTACCGCCACCGCCTTGCCCACCACGATGGCGTTTTCGTCGGCCGTCTCCTCCTTGATGGTTTCGTTCCAGTAGTACACCGCCACCGGCTGGCGGTCGATCAGCGAACGCTGGAAGGCGGAATGGATGAAGCGGCTGGCGTTATCCACCGCGCCGCGCTCCTCCATGCCGCGCGTCACGGCCCGGTAGCCGCCGATCGACGCCGTGCCCAAAAGGCCCATGATGCCGATCACGACCAGAAGTTCCAATAAGGTAAAGGCGCGTTTCATACGTTACTGTTTGGATACGGTTATGGAGTCGGCGGGGATGGAATAGACGATCTTGAAGCGTTTGAACTTGCCTTCGGCGTCGGGATAGCCGAAACTCATCTCGCTGACCTTCATCTTGCGGGCGTTCTTGCGCGAACCTTTGGCCGCCTCCATGAAATCCATGCCGGCGGCGTTGGCGCTGTTGGCGCCGGAGCGGTTGCAGACGAAAAGCCCGGTGATGTCCAACACGGGATTGTTGGCCTGAACCGTCTCCTTGAGCATGTTGTAGATGAGATCGTCCACCTCGGTGTCGGTCAACCGGTAGCGCTCGGGATCGTCGCTGTTGGTGCTGAAATTTCCGCTTATCGCCTTGCTCTTCAGCGGCTCCGGCCAATCGTCCTTCTGGGCGTAATACGTGTTGAGCCCTTCCTGCACCGCCACCACCAGCGCGTTGGCGCGGTTCGTGCGCGCCTCCTTGATGGCTCCGGTGGCGGCCGTGGTGATGATCGTCATCAGCACCGCCAGGATGCCGATCACCATCATCAGTTCGACTATGGTAAAGCCGCGTTTCATGGCTTTCAGTCCCTGACCTCTTGCTTGACGTTCCAGGAGCTTACGATCTTGCCCTTCTTGTCGTATCCCCACACCACCGCCGAAGCGCGCACCTTCACGCCCAGCTGGGCGGCTTCGGTGATGCCGTCGCCGTCGTCGTCGAGGGCGAAGCGGAGGATATGGGCCTCCACGTCCGACTTCTGGGCCTTCGTGCCCTTGCCTTTCATGATGGCGAGGCCCCACGGATCGAGGATGCCGTACTTGTCGAGACCCGTAAGATTGCCGGCGCTATCCGTCTTGAGCGACATGTAGCTCGCAAGCGGCACCGCCGCCGACTCGTCCAGCAGTCCGTCGCCCGCGTTCGCCGCCAAAAGCCGCTTGGGCCACACGCCGTTGTTCTGCTGGTAGAGCGCGGTCAGGGCGGTGGCCGTCTGGTGCACCGACTCCTGGGCCTTCGCGCGGTCGGCCGAACCCATCATCTTCGAAAAGCTCACCACCGAAGCCGCGGTCAAAACGGCGATGATGCCGATCACCACGAGCATTTCCACCAAAGTAAAGCCTTTTTGCATGTTGTTCCTCCTTAAATTAGTTGGACATGTTGACGATGTCATCCTGTATCCAGTCGCTGATGACCTTGAGGGCGGCGCTGTTGCCCTGATAGGTGTCGAGCGGAATCCAGGGCGGGAAAGTTTTGCCGTTCGGCCCCGCCGACCACAAGACGTAGCTCTGGTAGGGCGCGGGCGAATAGTAGTAGAGGTCGCTCCCCCAGCCGTCCTGCACGGTGATGGTGTCGAGCACGTACTGGTTGCCGTAGCCGGAGTCGTCGTCCGCGGAACCGGGCGTGTAGACGCTGATATAGGGATTGTCGGAACGGACGTTCTTGGTGTTGCCGCCCGAATACGTGATATTCACCCCGAAGAGCGTCCACTCGTGCTCCGCGTTGCAGGTGTTCTCCAGGTTCGGCATCCACCTGGCGCAGATCGACTGCGAGGGGATGTTGCTCACCCGCATGAGATCGGTGGCGTTGTCGCTCTTGACGTATTGGCCGATCGCCTCCCAGCCGGTGAACCGGTTGCCGGTGATGGGGTCGGCCGGCAGATTGTTGTTGGCGCTCCACTGGGCCATCCCGAGGTAGTCCTCGTGGCCGTACAGCATCACGAGATAGCGCGGCAGCAGGTAGCTCATGAGGCCGAACTTGAACACCTGCACGTCGCGCCAGTCGGTCATGTCGGCGTACGGGGTGATCACGCTGCCCTTCGTGTTGTCGTCGAGCGCGGTGAACCCGGCCTGGAGCTTCTCTTTTACGCCATCGGCCCGGAACGACGCATACGCCGATTCGGACGAGTTGGCCTTGGCCGCCAGCTCGGCCGACACCTGCGCCACGTAGGCCTGATAGCGGTCGGGGAACGGAAAGGCCACGTCCACCGGCTGGGCGCGGCAGGCGGCCTCGACCTGCCGCCAGGCCGCTTGCTTGTCGCTCCAGTCGACCGGCTTTTCGTCGGACGTCTGGATGCCGTGGTTGCTCACCTTCACGTCGATATCGCGCGTGCCGTGCAAGGCGACGGGCGGATAGGTGCCGAACGCGGCGTAGTAGCCCGAAAGGCAGTTCTCCAGCCGCTGCAGCCGCGCCACCGTGTTGTTGCGCCGGGTGGTGTCGCCCCCGATCGACGAGAGCCGGAACACCATCGACATCAGCGTGATGAGCACCGCCACCACGATGAGCATTTCGATGAGGGTGAAACCGCTTCTTTTCATCAGGCGCCGGCTCCCGATACGGACGAGATGATCTTGATCATCGGCAGGAACATGGCGATCACGATCGTGCCCACCACCACGGCGAGCACGATGATGAGCGCCGGTTCGATGGCGGCCGTCATGCCGGCCACGGCGTTGTCCACCTCGTCGTCGTAGGTGTTGGCGATGCGCGTAAGCATGTCGGCCAGTGCGCCGGTCTCCTCGCCCACCTCCACCATCGACACCACCATCGGCGGAAACACCTTGCACTGCGACAGCGGTCCGGTCATGCCCTCGCCCTCCTTCACCGCGTCATGCACGTTCTGGAGCGCCTGCGAGACCACGCGGTTGCCGGTGGTGTCGCGCACGATGACGAGCGACTGCAGAATCGGCACGCCGGAAGAAAGGAGCGTGCCCAGAGTGCGCGTGACGCGCGAGACGGCCGTGCGCTGCACGAGCGTGCCGGTGACCGGCATCTTGAGGGAGAGTACGTCATAGAGGTAGGCGCCCTTCTCCGTTTTGCCGATAATTTTCTTGAGCACGCTGAAGGCCACCACCGCCGCCACGAGCGTGAGGCCGTTGTGCTGCACCCACTCCGAAGCCTGGATCACCGCTTCGGTGATGGCCGGGAGCGCCGCGCCGCCGAGCATGTCGTTGAACACCTGCTTGAACTTGGGGATCACCGCCACCAGGAGGAAGCCCGTGATGCCGACGGCCGCGAACAGCACCACCACCGGATAGATCATGGCGCCCTTCACCTTGTTCTTGATCTTCTCGCTCTTCTCCGCGAACTCCGCCAGACGCCCGAGCACCACTTCCAGCACGCCGCCCGCTTCGCCGGCCTTCACCATGTTCACGTAGAGCTTGTCGAAAATCTTCGGATAGAGCGTGAGCGCTTCGGAAAAGGTGCCGCCCGCCGCGATGTTCTCGGAAATGCCCTCCAGCGCCTCGAGCATCTGCGGATCCTTCATCTGGCGCTTCAGGACGTCGATGCCGCGCATCAGGGGGAGCCCGGCGTTGACCAGCGTCGCGAGCTGGCGCGTGAACTGCGTGAGGACCGGAGTCTTGATCTTGCCCTGGAGGAACTTGGGCATCTTGATGTTGATCTTGATCTCCTTGTTGAGGCCGCCTTTCTTCTGCGCGGCCGGAGCGGGCTTGCCGCCCTTCTTCTTGGCGGGCGCCGGGGCGGACGGGCCGCCGCCCTTCACTTCGCCCAGCGCCGTGGGCAACAGCCCCTGCGCGCGGACCGCCGCGATTGCTCCCGCGCGGTCGCCAGCCTCAATCGTGCCGCGGGTTTCGTTGCCCGCGGCGTCCTTCGCGATGTACTGAAATGTCGCCATGTTAAGGAACCTTTTGTCGAGTTTGATAATATTATATCAAAAATCCCTCTTGAATGCAAGATGAATTTTTGATATAATATATGGTAATGAAAGTGATTTTCCTCTTCATCGACGGCGTCGGAATGCGTCCGCCGGCCGCAGACAACCCCGTAAATCCCGAGGTTTGCCCCACTTTATGCCGCCTCGTGAACGACCACTCCAAACCCATCGACGCCTGCCTCGCGGTGGAGGGCGTGCCCCAGAGCGCCACCGGACAGGCCACCATGTTCACCGGACTCAATTGTGCCGCGGCGATGGGTAAACACTGCGAAGGCTTTCCCGGCCCCGCGCTCCGCCAACTCGTCGCCGAAAACAACCTTTTCCTGCAGCTCGACCGGCGCGGCAAGCGGGTGAAATTCGCCGACGGCTACCTTGTGGACAGCGCCGACGAGCTCGCGCTGCACCGGTTCAAAAGCGTCACCACCGTGATGGCGCTCTCGCTCCCGAAGTCCATCTCGACCGCCGACGATCTCGCGCGCAACGAAGCCGTCTACCAGGATCTCACGCGCGAAACCATCCAGGACCGCTATCCCGACATCCCGGTCGTCTCCCCGCAGCGCGCCGCCGAACATCTCTTCGCGCTCGCGCAGGGCTACGACTTCACGCTGTACGAATTTTTCCAGACCGACGTGAGCGGACATTCGATGGACTACGACCGCGCCTGCAGCGTCCTGAGGGTCTACGACCAGTTCCTCTCCACCCTCGTGCGCCACACCGAAAACGCCGGCATCACCCTGGTCATGACCGCCGATCACGGCAATATCGAAAACATGAGCGAACGCGGCCACACCACCAACGAAGTGCCCTTTATCGCCGTCGGTCCCAAGGAAAAAGAGCTCCGTTCCCGGGTAAGGTCGCTAGCCGACGTAACCCCTGCTATTTTGTCGGTTTTCGACGAGATTTGACCGGTGTTGATAACTTGTTCACAATCTTTGACAAGATTTCATACAATCCCTATTGACAAAACCGTATTTTCGGAAAACCCCTGTATTTATTGGATGAAGCAAACGCGATACCAAAATTATGTCGCATAATGGTATAGATAAAGGGTGTAAATAACTGGAGAAGAAATATGGATTTCGACTGTATAATCGTGGGGGGCGGCCATGCCGGATCGGAAGCGGCATTGGCCTGCGCCCGGATGGGACGATCCACCCTGCTCGTGACCTCGAAAAAGTCCGCCATCGCGCAGATGCCCTGCAACCCTTCCATCGGCGGACTCGCCAAAAGCCACCTCGTTTACGAACTGGACGCGCTCGGCGGCGAGATGGGACGCAATGCGGACGCCACCGCCCTCCAGTCCAAAACTCTCAACCTCAGCAAAGGCCCCGCCGTCCGCGCCACCCGCACCCAGTGCGACAAGTCCGCATACGCCCAGCGGATGCAGCGTATCATCGAAGCCACCCATAATCTGACCGTACTGGAAGATGACGCCACCGAAATCCTGACCGACGGCACCCGCGCGACCGGCATCAAAACCCTTCATCACGGCGATATCCACAGCCAAACTACCGTCATCACCGCCGGGACTTCGCTGCGCGGACGGATCTGGATCGGGAAAGA
>CAMZDY010000013.1 GCA_947305585.1 uncultured Verrucomicrobiota bacterium
TTCCCGGAATTTCCGGTATAATGGCCGATGCTTCCGGCTTGATGATCGACGCTTCAGGAGTGATGATCGGTGCTTCAGGAGTGATCACTTTAGGCGCTTCCGGGGCTATCACCTGCGGCGCTTCCTGGACAATGCGCGGGGCCTCAATTGGAGCCTTTTCCGGCACAAGCGGCTTTTCCGGCTGGGCAGGAGCTCCCGGCTTGATCGGAGCCTTCACCGGAGTTTCCGGATTATCTGGAATATCCGGAGTTCCCGGAATTTCCGGTATAATGGCCGATGCTTCCGGCTTGATGATCGACGCTTCCGGCACAATCACCTTTGGCGCTTCAGGAGCCACCACCTGCGGCGCTTCCTGGACAATGCGCGGGGCCTCAATCGGAGCCTTTTCCGGCACAAGCGGCTTTTCCGGCTGGGCAGGAGCTCCCGGCTTGATAAGAGCCTTCACCGGAGTTTCCGGGATAATGATCGGTGCTTCCGGCTCGATGATTGGCGCTTCAGGAGCTATCATCTGCGGCGCTTCGGGAACAATGCGCGGAGCCTCGACCGGAGCCTCAAGCGGCTTTTCCGGCTGGGCAGAAATTTCCGGCTTGATCGGCGCTTCAGGCGCGATCACCTGAGGCGCTTCCGGGGCCACCACCTGCGGCGCTTCCGGAACAATGCGCGGAGTCTCAACCGGAGCCCTTTCCGGCACGATTGGCTTTTCCGGCTTTTCTACCATCTCCGGAGTTTCCGCCATTGCCGTCTGAAATCTACGTATCGCATCGGGCAGCGGCAAAGGCGCGAGCCCCGAGGCTGACGCCAGCTGAACCTCGATTGGAGGCATGCCGCCAAGATCGAACGTTATCGCCTCTATCGTCATATCTCTTCCTTCCTCACGATGAAATCCTCGAGTTCGCCTTCCGCGCGGGCTTCCTGCGCATCGGCTTCTTCCTTCAGCCACACCGCCCGGTGTTCGTCGATCTTCATCCGGTTCTTGATGGCAAAGTTGAGATTGGCCCGGGCCGCATCGGCGGCGACCGTCTTTTCGCGCACATCGCCCTCGGCCCGCTTCACGTTGTCGGCTTTGAGCGTGCCTTCTTCGTCGATCCGGGCAACGCCTTCGTTGGCGAGATCCAGCTGGTCCCGGCTCACCTCGCGTCCGATGATGGCGGCATAGATCCGGTCGCGACGCTCCTCTTTGGTGGATGCCCAGTCGGCGAAGTCGCGTTTGCGGGCCTCCAACGCCTCTTCCGCCAGCAAAAGGTCGCGCTTGGCGGCCACGAGTTCGCCCGAAGCGCGGTCTTCGCGCATCATGCGGATTCGCAGAAGCGGCTGGAGCGCGTAGGCCATTTACGACACCGCCTCCTTGAGTTGCCGGATCGAATCGGCGTATTGCGGCTTCTCGTCGAGCCCCTGTTTGAGATAGTTGTTCACGGCTGCGTTCTTGGCCACCGCCTCGTCCGTTTCGGGGTCGGTGCCCTTCTTGTATTCGCCGATCTTGAGCAGTAGTTCCACTTCGGCGTACTTGGCCAGGAGCGCGCGGAGTTTGGCGGCCGCCTTCTTGTGGTCGGGCGGAATGATGGCCGATTGGCAGCGCGAAACCGAGGCGAGGATGTCGATGGCGGGATAATGGTTCTGCTGGGCAAGCTTGCGCGAAAGGATGATGTGGCCGTCCAGGATCGAACGGGTTTCGTCGGCGATGGGCTCGGTCATGTCGTCGCCTTCCACCAGCACGGTGTAAAGCGCGGTGATCGACCCCTTGGACGAATTGCCGGCCCGCTCCATAAGTTTGGGGAGTTCCGAAAACACGCTTGGGGGAAAGCCGCGCCGGGTGGGCGGTTCGCCGGCCGCGAGACCGATTTCGCGTTGGGCGCGACCGAAGCGCGTGACGGAGTCCATCATCAAGAGGACCTTCTTGCCCTGATCGCGGAACGACTCGGCGATGGCGGTGGCCACGTAGGCGGCTTTGAGGCGCTCCATCGAAGAACGGTCGGAGGTGGAGATCACGAGCACGGCCCGCTTCATGCCTTCCGGGCCGAGGTCCTTTTCGATGAACTCGCGAACTTCGCGTCCGCGTTCGCCGATGAGCGCCAGCACCGTGACTTCCGCTTCGGTGTTGCGGATGATGGAGGCGAGAAGCGTGGACTTGCCGCCACCGGCTGCCGCGAAGATGCCCATACGCTGACCTTCGCCGCAGGTGAGGAGTCCGTCGATGGCGCGGATGCCGAGCGAAATCGGTTTCGAAATGATGCGGCGTTCGAGCGGCGAGGGAGGCGGCGCGTACACCGGATAGTAGCCGTCGGGACGGAGCGGACCTTTGGTTTCGGCGTCGAGCGGACGGCCGAGTCCGTCCAGCACGCGCCCCAGAAGATGCTTCCCCACCGGCACCATCTGCACCCGGCGCGTCGGGATGACTTCGGTTTCGCCGCTGATGCCGATCATCGCCCCCAGCGCCGTCAGCAGCACCGCGTCTTTGGTGAATCCGACCACTTCCGACTGCACTTCCGTGCCGTCCCAGGGGTTGCGCAAGATGCACACTTCGCCCACTTTCACTCCGGGCACCGACGCCTTGATGATGGTGCCCACCACCTGGATGACCTTGCCTTTAACGTCGATGGGCTGCGCATCCTCGACGGCGCGCCCCAGCACTTCCGGAATGTAATCGAAGACTGTCGCCATGTCGCTCACTGTCCTCCCGCCAGATGCTTGGCGAGCGATTTCTCGATCGCCTTGAGCTGCGTTTCGACGGACGCATCGGCCACGCCGGCTTCGGTTTCGAGGATGCAGGCGGCGCCCTTGAGCCGGGGATCGTCGATCACGTCGAACGATTCTACCGTAGGATAGGCGGTACGCAGTTCCGCGATGCGTCCGCGAACGTTCTCCAACTGCTCCGGGGCCACCTTCAAGGTGACTTGCTTCTGGGTGCGGATGACCGCGTTCATCGTTTTGCGGACGATCTGTAGCACCATCTCGCGGTCGCCCACCTCCACCACGAACGACTTGAGCGCCTGCATCACCACGTCGGCCATCTTGCGCTCCACGCCTTCCATGAAGGCAACGGACGAATCCACCTGCTCCAGCTTGAGCATGGCGATTTCCATCTTGCCGTCGGTGAGGCCCTTCTCGTAGCCGCGCTGTTTCTCCGCCTCGAACGCGGCCTTGGCCTCTTCGCGGATGCGCGCGGCTTCGGCTTCGGCGGCAGCGATTATTTCTCCGGCCGAACGGACGGTTGCAAGGTCGGTGGCCTTGACGAGACGGCTTTCGGACGAGAGGGCGAAATCTTTTTTGTTCAACAGCAGCATAGTGCGTACGCCTCCGGAAATTTCAGTTTGAGCAGTTTCTGGACGGTCGCGAGCGGCGTCGGGCCGTCCCCTTGTTTGCCGTTGGAATCGCAAATGCGACGGGGCAATTTCAGCCGGAGTCGCGCCTGAAGCGGCTCCGGCAATCCCGCAAGGGCGGAAAAGAGCATTGCGTATCCGTTCGCCGCCACTTCATCGCCCGTCTTGCCCGGACGGGGCGGAAGCTTGAAGTAGGCCGTGTAGCCGAACACTTCGGGATAGACGCCCGGCAGCGACTTTTTGAGTTCCCGCACCGTAGCGCCGTCGGTCACCAGCCGGAGACTGTCGGCACCGGCCAGCGCGCCGAGCCATTGGGCGATCAGCTCCAGGGTGGACGCGTCGAGCAAGAGGAGCCGGCTCCCGTCCGCTTTCGGGAAATCGTGGAAGCATGGCGTGACTCCGAGCGAATCGAGCACGTAGCGCCGGATGCGCGGAGTGTCCAGATTGGCCGGAATCGCCAGTTCTTCCCGCCAGCTGGCGTGGATCTGGGGCGCGAAGTCCCAGAGAAAATCGCGTACGCGCGGCCACAGCGACCGGTCGGCCACCAACTCGCGCGCCTTGTCCATATCGATCATGCCATCCATTGCCGCGCGCCTCCTTTCCTAGCTTCGAGATAGCGCCGCCAACGTTCTGCCGCCTCGCGTTGGCGTCCGAGCATCTTCAGCGCCCGGGTTTCCAGCACGGCCGCCACATGGGCGAGATGGTCCGGAATGTCGGCCGCCTGCAACACCTCGAGCGCGCGCCCCGCTTCGGACGCCCCCAACAGCAGTTCCGCCAGCGCCGTAGCGGCCACGCCATCGCGCGGATTGTCTTCGCACAAAGCCTCGCAGACGGCCAATGCGCGAGCGCGCTGGCCATGCCGCATGAACATCCACACGACGGTTAGCAGAAACTGTCTAGAGTCGCCGTTCATTGCCTCGGGGGCGAGTCCTTGAAAATGGTTACCTGGATCTTGTCGTAGGCGAGACCCTCGATCGCGTTCTTCACGAGACCCTTGACCGACGGCACGAGATCGGAAATGTCCGCGTCCCAACGCGACCGGATGGCCACTGCGGCCGACGAGGGCAGGGAGTTGCGAGCGAACGGATCGTTCTCCGGCAGCACCACGTGCACCCGGGCATCCACCACGCCGTCGATCATCGAGATCGTCCGGGCCAGATCCTGCGCCAACGCGTCCATGAACCGGATGCGCTCTTCGCTGGGCGAGGAGATCATGCCGGTTTTCTTGAACACTTCGCCCACGCCCTGGCGGCTGCGCTGCGGAAGCCCCTGGCGCTCCAGCAGATTCACCGCCTCGGCGAACCGCTGCTCCGTGCAGAGGACGTTCCAGGTGCCTTCTTCGCCCGGCTCCTTGTGGCAGGAGATGCCCGCGTCCAACAGCGCCGCCATCACCAGATTGGCCTGCCGCTCTTCAAGCCCCGAATGGAGCGTGGCGTCCTTGTCGCATCCGGTCAGCAGCAATATCGCCGCGCCCAACCATATCAATTTTTTCATGTCCGTCTGTCTCCTCGGGTTTACTGGTTCTTGATCAGCGTCTGGATGGCGTTGGACGCCTTGTCCGCCACTTTCGTCACCACTTCCTGCTGGAACGCGAGATTCATCACCTCGTACTGCAACTCCACCAGATTCCCCGCCGACGGTCCGTGCATGCGCCCCATTTCCGAAAGCGCCCGGATGCGGTGCAGAATCCCCTGATTGTTCGTCTGGGCGCTCCGCCACGCGGCAGCCGCTTCCGATGCGAACGGCACGGGATCGGCCGCCATCGCCGCCTCGAAACGTCCGACGGCCGATGGGTCCGCCACGTTCTGCGCCTTCAGCGTCTGGCTGTCGACGGGAATCGCATTTTGCGGTCCGCCCGCGCCGGCGGCCCTTACGGCTTCTACGATCATCTGCTCTGTCATGGAATCAAGTCCTTTGCGAGTTGCGCCGCCGCAGGATCGGCGGACTGGTTTGCGGCCTCCTCCAACGGGATGCGGGCCTCCGACTGGCGATCCATCCTCAACAGCGCCATACCTTTGAACGCCTTGAGCATGGCCGAACCGGGAAATCGCGGCAAGGCGATCCGGTCGATGTAGTCGATCGCACCCTGAAAGTCCAGCATGCTGATGAAGAGAATCGCGTTCGCCGAAGCGACCGATTCCTCTTCCGGGCGGAACCGCCCCAGCACCGCGAGGATCCTCGCGGCGGACTGGAAACGGTTCTGCCCCGTCGCCATCAGGGCAACGTTCAACAGAAGCCGGGCTTCTTCACCCGTCAAGTCGAACATCAGCGGAAGTTTGAGGCGATGGAGTTGAGGGCGTCGCCCATGTTCTTGTTGATGTTGGTCATCGTGGTGAGCGCGAGGTTCCACTGCTGCAGATCGTACTGCAACTGCTGGAGGTTCGCCTGCACGTCGGGATGCTGCTGATAGTTCTCGAGCGAGGTTTTCAGGCGCTCTTCCATCTGTCCGACCGCGTTCAAGAGCGCGTTGTAAACCGCATCCGTGTGGATGAAGTCGTTGGAGGTGGCGGTTACGCGAAATGCCGAACTCTCGAAGTTCTTAAGTTCCGGCGCTCCAGGTGTCGATGTTACTCCGTATCCCATTTTTTGTACTCCTTTTTTGTTTTGCTGTTGAACGTTGCCTTTCGGCTCCGCTTTCCGCGCCTATCCGCCCACCCGGACGGTCAAGCGCAAAATCTTCCTTGCGAGGATGGTGGCTTCTTTGAGTTCCTCCACCTTGGGGAACTCATCCGGCGACAACCCCGCGTTCATCGCCGCCTCGATTCTCGCGGACAGGTCCGCAAGCACCCGGTCGTACTTGGCCAGCGCGGCCTCGCGATCCGGCCCCGCCAGCTCCTGCTCGATTGCCAACAGTCTCACCGGTTGGCTCACGGCCTCCATGAGATCTCCTTTCCAGCAACGGACAATGTGACCGAATCGGCCTCGATCTTCACTATCGTGCCGCCTGCGAACGGCGCCCCCTCCACGATCCGCATTCCATTCCTGAGGACGATGCACGGATAGGGGGTGGTCAGGATGCCGCACACCGGCAGCGACACCGAAGCCGGAGCCTTGCCGGATGCGCTCGCCGCAACCGGAGTTTTCTTGCCCGGCACAGCGGTCGATACTTGCGAAGCAGACGGCGCAACCGGCATACCGGACGTTTCCACCTTGGCCGTATCCACTTTACGCAACTTCGGCACGTCGGCGGAAATGGCTTCCAATGCGGTCCGCAGACTGCCCGCCTTGCCCTCCAGCACCGCCTCGCGTTTGCTGACGCCCTTCACCCGCAAATCGATCTCGCCCAACAGTGCGAGAGTGTCAGCCACAGCCGCCTTGAGCGACTCGTCATCGGCGAAATCGAGTTCGATGCCCGGTTGCGCCGCATAGGCTTCGGCAGTGGCCGCAAGCCGCTCGGCCCGGGTGGAGAAATCGCCCATGAGCACCCGGCGTTCGCCTTCGCCCGAATCCACGAGACCGTAGCGCTCGATCACCGCTTCGATTCCGGGTTCGGGCGCGGCTTCTTGGGCCGCATCCTTGCGTCCCAGCCGGTTGAACATAAGCTTGGTTCTGTCCATTGCGCTGCGGCACGCCGGCTTGGCCCGCGCCCACGCCTGTTCCAATTCGGGACGCGCCTTGTCCGCATACGGACGGAGCTGTTCGCGGAAGAACCAGCCGGCGATCCCCAGCACGACAGCAATCAACAGCAGAACCAGCAGCGATACTAGGCAACCATGCCGTTTGGCGGGCTCGGGCGACGGTTCCGGTTTTTCCTCTTGCTGGGCCGGCTCAGGAGCAACCGGCTTTTCTTCCTCTGCCGGTTCCGGCCTCGGCCATTTCAGCTTGCCCCATTGACCCTTGTCCGGTCCTACGGCGAAAGCGGTAGCGCCCTTTTCCACCACTGTCAAGAGTTCGAGCGGTTCGCCGTCCAAAGTTGCGGCATCGGCCGAAGCCTCGAGCTTGAAGGGCTCGTCCGGCAACGTGCGGTCGGCCAGCACGATGTCGCAGCTGTCGCTCTGTCCAAGCGTTACGGCCACGCCTTCGGGCAACGCGATCTCCGCCCCCTTGTTCGGCCCCTCGACTATCTTAAGCATCAAACTCACAGTTTAAGCCTCCCCAACGGTTGGATGTTGATTTCCGCGCTAAGCTCCTGGAACGACAGCACGGGCAGTTCGTACCAGTCTTTCTCGATCATCTTGCGGAAATAGCGACGGATATCGACGGAAACGATGATGACCGGCTTCTGCGGGATCTTGGCGAGGTCGCCGATGGTGCGCTTGACTACGGCCAGGATGGACCGCACGGTGGCCGGGTCCATCGCCAGATACGAACCGGAGGACGTCTGGCGCACGGACTTGCGGATCTTCTCTTCGAGCGACGGATCGAGGAGATACGCCGCCACGATGTTCTGCCCGCCGGAGAACTTGTAGGAGATGTACCGGGAAAGCGCCGAGCGCACGTATTCCACCAGCAGTACCGCGTCCTTTTCCTTCTGGCCCCACTCGATGAGCGTCTGCGTGATGCGCTTCAGATCGCGGATCGAAATGCCCTCCTGCACCAGGCGCTGGAGGACGTCGGTGATCTTCTGGAGCGGCAACACGCGCTGCACTTCCTTGACGAGTTCGGGCGCCTCCTTCTCCATGTGGTCGAAAAGGAGCCGCGTTTCCTGCAGCGACAGGAACTCGTGGGCGTAGCGGCGCAGCACGCCGGAAAGATGGTAAGAAAGCACCCCGCCCAGATCGAGCGACCTTACGCCAGATTCGTCCAGCTTGGCCTTGTCCTCCTCCTTCACCCAGCACGTCTCGTAGCCGGAGAGGAAATTCTTGCCGGTCTCGAACGCCACGCCGGTGGCCGACAGGTTCTCGGGCGATTCCAGCGCAAACACGCATCCTTTGCGCAGTGCCCCCTCCGACACCGGCACTTCGTTCACCAGGAGCCGGTAGCGTCCGTCCTTCAACGCCGGATTGAGCGAAAGGTTGATGCCCGGGAAGGGAACGCCGAGATCGTGGTAGAGGGCACGCCGGATGGACATGATCTGGTCGTTCAGCGCCTCGTAGGAAAGCGCCCCGCGAATGTCCGCATCGATATCGACCGTGAGCGGCGTGACCATCGAAAAATCGTCGCCCTCTTTCTTCTTGGGTCTCGGGGCCTTGCCTTCCGACGGTGCGGCCGCCGCCAGCGGATCCTCGCCCTTCTCGGCGCGGGCCTTGGCCAGTTTGGCCTTGAGCATCAGGCTGTACCCCACCGCCGCCACGAACACCGCCAGCCCGAAAATCTGGACCTTGGGGAAGCCCGGGATGAGGCCGATGGCCACCAGCATCAGCGCGCCAAGCAGAATCGCCTTCGGCTGCGCGAAGAACTGGTCGATGATGTCCTGGCCGAGCGGCTTGTTGTCCACGTCGCCCACGCGCGTCACGATCACGCCCGAGGTGATGGAAACGAGCAGCGCCGGAATCTGGCTCACGAGACCGTCGCCGATCGTGAGAATGCCGTACTTGGTGACCGCCCAACCCACATCCTTGCCGTTCATGAACACGCCCACGCAGATGCCGCCCACGATGTTGATGGACGTCATGATGAGGCCGGCGATCGCGTCGCCCTTGACGAACTTCATCGCGCCGTCCATCGCGCCGTAGAGCTGGCTTTCCTTGGCGAGCTCGGTGCGGCGCTGTTTGGCCGTATCCTGGTCGATCGCCCCCGCGCGCAAGTCGGCGTCGATCGACATCTGCTTGCCGGGCATCGCGTCCAAGGTGAAGCGCGCCGCCACTTCCGACACACGCTCGGCACCCTTGGCGATCACCACGAACTGCACGATGGTGATGATGAGGAAGATGACCGCGCCCACCACGAAGTTGCCGCCCACCACGAAGTTGCCGAACGTATAGATGATTTCGCCGGCATCGGCCTTGAGGAGGATGAGTCTCGTGGTCGTGACGTTCAGCGCCAGACGGTACAAGGTGGTGAAGAGCAGCATCGACGGGAAGGTAGAGAACGCCAGCGCCCTCGGCAGATACAAAGACAGCATCAGCATCACCGTCGAAATCATCAGGTTGATCGAGATGAGCAGGTCCACCACCGGCGTGGGCAGCGGAATGATCAAAAGCCCGATGATGCATACCACCAGGACGGCCAGCACCAGATCGCCGAACCGGCTGAATACGTTCGAGAAATTGTAGAGTTTGCCTGTCATCACGTCTCCAATAATGCCATTCGGTAATGCTCGAAGAGGTCGGTGTCAGCGAGCAGGGTTTCGATTTCGGCGGCGGCGCGGGCCGACGCCTCGGTGCGGGTGTCGAGGAGCTGTTTGAGCGTGTCCCGCGCGGCTTCGTTGAATCCGCCGGGGGTGCGCAGCAAGGCGGTGTTGCCCGCCACGAGCGCGGCCATGATTTCGTCGCCCACCGCGCGTTCGGTCGGGAAAAGCGCGTCCACCGCCTGGGTGACCGTAGTGGACCCGGGCAGCAGCTTCTTCTGCGTCTCGCCGGACACGGGCGAATCCATCACCTCGGCGAAGGAGGCGCTGCCGATACCCGTATTGAAGCTCAAAGGCTCCGTCGTGCGCGATACATTCAAACTCATGCCACACCTCCAAATTCCGTGGCGATACGCCACAGCGCATCGAAAACGCCGTTGAGGACCGGAAGCGTCACGCTTTCGTCCGGCAACCTGACGGCGAAAACCGCGCACCCGGCCTTGGCCAGGTAACCGGACCTTACCGGCTCGCCCGGACGCGAAAGCGGATGGGAATAGGCGAGGATGCGCCTCGCGGTGGCCGGGTCGTTCGGCGCGGACACCATTGCCATCATCGCCAGCTCCCCTTCGCGGTATTCGAAGCGGAAGGATATTCCGTTCTCGAACCGGAGCGCCGCCGTTCCGCGATCGCTGAACCCGAAATTGCCGATTCCCGCCGCCCGGGCGAAGTCGCGCACGGCCGTCTCTATCCATGCCGGTGCCGTCATGCCGTAGCCTCCTCTTCTTGCTCTTCCTCTTCCGTTATGAGCCCGTCCAGATGTTCCTGCGCCGCGTCCACCAGCCGTTGGCGGTCGCCCTCTTTCTGGAACAGCCGGGGCGACAGCATCCGGAACAGCCGGGTGAGCTCGCGGGTGAAGTCCATCTGCGCCAGCAGCTGCCGCATGCCGCAATCGCCCACGAGATGCGCGATCGCCGTGGCCGCCACGAACGCCTGCTCGGTGAGGTCGATGACGCGCCCGGTCAACTGTTCGCCGTTCAGGAAGCACTGCTCGCCGAACTGCTTCCCCATCCGCTCGCCGAGCTGGGTAAGTTTCTCCAGCAGCGTCTGGAGCGACTGCACGCAGCCGAGATCGGTCAATATCCGCCCGAGCGCCGCAGCCTCCAGCGACGGCGCCCCGGATTTGAGATCCGCCCCGCAACCGGCGATCAGGAAGTCGATGGCATCCTTGAGTCCGCCCGGGCCGCGGCTGGCGATCAGCGAACGGAAACAGTCCTGCGGCTTCTCGAAACCCACCACTTCGCTGCGGTAGAGGTCGCGCAGATCCTGCATTTCGGCCGGAGTGGAGGCCCGGGCGTTCACTTCCTGCGCCAGGTTGATGCCCGCCTTCACTTCGGGGCCCTTCTCGGCCATCAGGAGCGCACGCGCATCGCGGATGAGGTCGCGCATTTCCGTTTCGCCCTCCGCCAGCATCTGCTCCATCAGATCGAGCATCGCGAACTGGTGGCTGGGGTCGGTGGACGCGCCGCCCAGCATCTTGAGAAGCGCATCCGCGCCGCCGCCCATCCCGGAGCGCAGCATCTGCCGCGCATTCTGGATGATCTCTTTGAGCTTGCTGTTGCCCGGCATGTCGGGCATCATCGACTGCCATGCCTCCAATGCCCGGATGAACGAGGATCGCATGCCCTGCAACGGCCCCATCTTCCTTTCCGACATTCGCTTGGCCGTCTTCTCCTCGAACTGGAACGAAAGCTCCTCCATCGAATCCATCAGTTCGGCCATGGGGTCGGCCTCCACCGTGAACGCCGTGCCGTTGATCGTGCCGCGCTCCACCTGGGCGGCCGCCGGCTGTTCGCGCTGGAGGCTTTGCGCCATCTGCGCCGCTTCGGCTCCCGCCGCATAAGTCTGCCGGAGAATCTGCGCGGCATCAAACGCCATAGACCCTCCTTTGCATTTTCGACGCCAGACTTTCCGGCTTGGCCCCCTCCAGCCACACTACGCACGGCCCGTGGAAATGCAGCATCATATCGCGCGGCTGGCGCGGCAACAGGATATCCCAGATTCCAAGCCGGCGGACGAAACCAGTAGGCCGGTTGCCGGTCCAAGCCACCACCGCCTCCGGGCGGACCGACAAAGTATCGCCATCCTCCACGCTTACCCGCGCGGTACGGCTCGCAGTGGCCATGACCACCCATCCGCCGCCAAAAACCGTAACGCCGATCGCACCCCGTACGCTCATGGGCACCAACCTTACCGTCTCCGCCCCCGTCCGCGCCGAAGCGGGCGCCAGCAACACTTTGGACGAGACCGCATTGACCGGGGCGGCACACGGAATGTGGGTGAGGAACGGACGGGCGGCGTCGGCGAATCTGGCGGCCCCGGAAGTTTCCGCGAGTTCCAGCACTCCGCGATCGCGCAATAGCCATCCCTTCCGGCGACGGCGCACGACTTCACCGAAGTACGCCACCGGCTGACCCCGGCCCGTGAGCCAGGATCCGGCATCCGTTTCGGCGAATCCGCCCGCTATGGTCACCAGATCATTCATCCTTTTCCAGCTGTTCCTTCGCGGTCTTTTCCTCGTCTTTCCACTTGTCCTTGTCGTCTTCCAGCCGGCGCCGTTCGCGTTCACGTTCGATTTCGCGCATCTCGTTGCCGTGCTCGATCTCCGCCTTGCGCCGCTCGTAGCGGTCTTCGTGCTGCTCGTGGCGGATGCGCTTGGCGTTTTCGCGCTCCTGTTCGCGTTCGCGCCGTTCGTCGTCCGCCTGCTCGGCGTCGTCCGCGATCGTCTCTTCGCGCGACACGTCGCGCAACCGGGTGGCCTGCAGCCGCGCCAGCATCTCGGCATCCAGATCCACGATGTGCGGCGACAGGATGAACATGCGCTGCACCGTCTCCTTCTTGACGGAAGAGCCGCCGAACAGCCAGCCGATGAGCGGAATGTCCCGGAGATACGGAATGCCCCAGCCGCCGGACTCCTCGATGTCGCGCAGATATCCGGCCAGCATTATGGACTCGTTCTCGAACACCGCCGTCTGCGTCTGCAGGGAGGAGGTGCGGGTCATGGGCATGGAGTCCACGGCGATCGACTCGAACCCGCCGTCGTCGAGCCGCATCGAAAGCCAGATCTGGTCCGACACGCCCTCGGCGGACGAAGTGACGATGCGAGGCTTGATCTGCAATATGGTTCCGGCCGTAACCTCCTCCAGCGAGGCCACCTCGGTGCCGACCACGCGCACGTGGTAACTCTGCGAATCCTGCATCTGCGCGGCCATGTTGTTGACCGTGATGAGCGAAGTGCGCGAGATGTTCCGGGCCTGTCCCTTCTCCTTGAGCGCGGTGAGCGAGGCGGAAACCTGCAGATCGTCGCCCAAGTAGGAGAGCGCCCCGGCCATGCCCCGCCCCGCGAGATCGCTCGCCTCGAACAGGTTGGCCGCGTTCTGCCCCGCCGCGCCGGAGAACTTCTTGTGCGTCCCGGCCGCCTTGAGCGAAAGCTGCCAGTCGAGCGCATCCTTTTTCGAAAGCTCCACCACCGTCACGTCGATCTCCACCAGTTTCTGCGGCACGTCCAGCTGTTTGATCAGCGTCTCGTACATCGGCAGGCGCGAGGTCACGTCGCGCACGATCACCGCGTTCAGACGGTTCTCCGGCCGGATCACCGGATGGATGCCCGACGCCCTCGACGCCTCGAGCGCCGACACTTCATTTGTCTGCGAAACGTCCCGGGTGTAGGTTCCGGAGCCGGCGTTCATGATCTCCTCCAGGAGCCGCGCCACGCCCTTGATGGTGACGGACGACTCCGGCGAAGTGACGGAAAACGAAACGTCGTCCGCCCAAGTGTTGACCAGCGGGAAGATGCGCGCCTCGACTTCGCTGAAGGTCCGCTGCTCCCTCAGCCGGTCGGCCTTGGCGATCATCTCCGCAACCAGCGCCACGTAGCGCGGCGGACCGGAAACCATCACGAGCTCGTCGTTGGAGGTGGTCTTGAGCGGGAACCGCGAATCCTCCACTCCCAATTCGCCCAGCATCTTGGCCACCTCGCCCGCCTTCATGTATTTGAGGTCGAGCAATATCGCCTGGATCTCGCCCGCGCCGTAGATATAGAGCGCCGCGC
This sequence comes from uncultured Verrucomicrobiota bacterium, assembly GCA_947305585.1. Classification (GTDB taxonomy): domain Bacteria; phylum Verrucomicrobiota; class Kiritimatiellia; order RFP12; family UBA1067; genus UBA1067. Next base: position 13,595 of record CAMZDY010000013.1, read on the forward strand.
CGTCGTAGTACCACGCGAGATTGTGGATGGTGGCCAGACGGTCCAGGAACTCGCCGCTCTCCACGTCTTTGAAATCGCCGGAGAACACTCCCTGTACGCTGTCGGACATCACCACCGAAAGCCCCTGGGCCACGGCGAACGTGTCGAGCGCGGTGCGGAGATTCATGTCGCGGGCCACCAGCGTGTAGGTGGGGTTCTTCCAGGGAATGTCCGCCGCCGCCGTGCGCATCGCCGCGCACGCGCACGCACAAACCAATATGATAGCCAACTGTTTCTTCATAAGCCTTTCTTCTCCTATGGTCTGATCATCATTTCCGGAAACGGAAGCGGTTCGCCCCCTCCCGGCCGGTCCTCCAGACGCGCGCGCCACCATTCGCACGACGCGGCAAACGCCTCGAACTCGCGTTGAAAAACAGTCCTGTCCGCATTGGCGGCCACCTCCCGCCAGATGAACGCCCCCTCCCGGTCGCAGGCCAGCGCCGCCTCTTCCCGCAGAATGCGCCCCGCCGCATAAGACGCCAGCCGCGGCAGCACTGCTTCGTCGTCCGTCAGCCGGCATTCGAGCCGCAACCTGGCGCCACCGTCCACGGCCGTGATTTCGATGCCGTCCACCTGGAAAACGTACGACGCGGCATCTTCGTCCACCCGCTCCGGGTAGCCGATCGCATCCGCCAGTCTCGCTATCGTTCCTGTTTTCATCGTTCCACCTTGAAGAACATCGCGCCGGACTCCGGCTTCTCCACCTCGAACGTAGCCGTAACGGTACCGTCGCCATTGTCGGTAAGCGTTGGCTCGACCGAACGCGAATTGCCGTCCGTCATCGGCAGCCCCGTGGCCACGCGGACCTTGATGATGCCATCGCTGGCCGCCGCCTTCTTGGCGCTGCGGGTTGCGGCGACCTGGCCGCCATCGATGCTCAGCATGATCTTCCCGCCGTCGATCACGACCGAGGAAATCGTAAGTTTGGGAGTTGCCGGCTCCTCGATGATGGTAACGGTTGCGCCGGAACCCGAGACCGCGGCATTGTACGACTTGCCGCCCGCAGCAAGCAAATAATCGCCCTCCTTCAGCCACAGGTATATCTTGCCCTCGCTGTCGGCATAGATGCCATCGGTGCCGTAGCCATCCAGCCCCTTCAATTCCACCAATGCGTCTGGCTCGAGATCGCCGACCTCAACGCAGACGAGACTGTTATTGGACTCGTCTGCGGCTTTCGTCGCCGTACCGCCGTCGGTCGTCTTCACCGAGCCGCCGGTAATCGTGATCGTCGTGGAATTGCCGTAACTTCCGCCCTTGCCGATCGCCTGGCCGCGGCTCGCCGTGGCAGCGATGGTTCCGCCCGAGATCCTGATTTCGCCGCAGTTGCCGTCGTTGCTGCTGCCGATCGCCGCCGAAGCATACCCTTCCGACACCGCAACAATCCGGCCGCCTGTTATGCTGATGTTGCCGCAGTAATGCTTGATGCCGTACAAGCTGGATTCTTCCCTGCCGCCAATCGCCGCGCCGGTCTTGCTCATCACATAAAGGCTGCCCGGGCCGCCGATCGATATGCTCCGGTTATTGGGCACGACTATTCCGCCATAGTGTCGGCTGTAGGAGTTATCCGGCACATCCGCCTTAAGCGAGTTGGCAGATACAAGCGTGATATTCACGGTATCCACCTGCCAGATGTCGCTGATCTGGATGGGGCTGTAAGGCGTTTCCTTGCTGTAGCCTGAGAGATTAAGCCCGTCGAGCGTAAGATTGATTTCTCCCGCTCCCGGTCTTATATAAAACGCCACCTTGCCCTCGGTGTTCGTCCCCGAGAGCGTATAGGATCCGGGGCTCGTGATATTGACGGTCCGGTCGGCGATCTCGTATTCCCAGCCATCGCCCGACAAGAGCGCAACATTCTTGCCGTTAACATATACGTCCAGCTCCTCCTCGTGCGCCACGTTCCCGGCACCGGTCATCTCGACTCCTGCCAGATACTGCCTGCCGTTGGCGGTAAAGCCGTAGTTGCCGCCCGGGAGCCACAAATACACCTTGCCGGACGCGTTCGCACGGATGTAATCGGTGTTGTAACCATCCGGGAGGCCCGTAAAAACGACTTCCTCGTCCGGTTCGAAATCTCCCACTTCAAGGCGATAAATCGAGCCTCCCACACCACTTGTGCTTGAGTCTGACGGCATATCGAGATTGCCGCCTTTAACGAGCGATCCGGAAAGGGCATTACTGTTGGAGTCGGGCGTCCTCAACACAAAGTTGCCGCCATTGATGGCCACATTCCCCAAGGCGTGCTGCATATCCTTGCTTGCGCCAATCGCCGGATAACTCCAATAGCCGTTATTGTCCATCCCGCCCGTTGCGTAGAGCCAGCCGTCGCCGCCCACCGATACGCTCGACTCGTAAGGCACCTCGATCGCCGCGCGGTTCTTGCCGGACTGGAGCGTATTGGTGCCGGTAAACGCGATAGTTGCCGCCACATTCTCCGCCAGCGCAAACGGCGTAAGATTGTTGGCCGTCGCCTTGAGGCACAAATTGGAGAACGTAACGTCGGTATCATCGGCTTTCACCCGCACGCGCACCTTGCCCGTCTCGTTGGTGCCGGAGAGTAGATAGGGACCGGTGGCGGAAAGTTCAAGCTGCGAGGTAAAGGCGCTATAAGTCCATCCATCCCCGCCGCACTCCCAAGCATCCACGCCATTTACGGTTACGCCCGTCGGCTCGTCCGGGTGCGAGGAACTGGCCACCACATCGGCCCCGGAGACTTTAGCTCGATATTTGACAAAACCAATATCGAATTCGTAATCGCCGTCCGGCAACCAGAGATAGATCTTGCCGTCGGCATCGGCATAGAGGTCGTTGGCGCCGTAGCCGCTCGCAAGCCCGACAATATTCTCGACTTTGGCATTTGGTTTGCACCAGCCGACAGTGACGCAGTAAACTTTGGCGGTTTCGTTGGAGGCGGCAGGCGAGATGTCCGCCGACTCCGTGCAAACTGAGCCTCCTGTTATTATAACTCTCTCGCAAGAGCCAATATCCGAGCCGTTCTCCCCTCCCACAGGCGTAATGGTACCATCGGCGATTCTCACCGTTCCGCCGTTTTCTCCACTGCCGCCGCCGATGCCCGCGCCATTCTCCCCGCCCTTGGCGAAGAGCGAGCCGTCGCCGCCCAAGATATCCAGCGTGGCCGTATCCGGCACCTGCATCGCCGCGCAATCATCGCCGCCCTTTAGCGTATTTTCGCCCAAAAGCTCGAGCGTGACGGTTGCGCCAGGCGCAATCTCGAATGGAGTCCGCCCCGCGACAGAAGATGTATCGAGCGCAAGCGAGTCGAATTTAATAATGCTGCTTGTCGAGGCAAGAACGGAAATCAGGCCGTCGGCTCTCGTCCCGGAGAGAATATAAGGCCCAAGATCGGAAATCACAAGTTGCCCGGACGAAATATTGAACGACCAACCATCCCCTGCCAAGCTGCCGATGTCGACATCATTTACGCTTACGCCAATGGTGTAGCTTACGGTCGCGGGAGAACCTCCGACCGTCACCGAGGCATCGTAGCCGTTGGCCGTAAAATCGTATTCGCCATCCGGCAGGTAGAAGAATCCCCGCCCGGTGGCATCCATCGTCACCGCCGTTACGCCCGCGCTTTCGAGTCCTGCCAGGGTTACCGTCTCACCCGGGGCGAAGCCAGGAAGCAGAACCAGATGGCGGGTTTCGTCGTCCACGACGACTTCCTCGGACGGAGTGTCGCTGGCGCTCGAGGCGGCATCCAGCGTTATATCGACGTTGTAAAGCGGGCGGCTCGAATCATTCTCGTAAGGATAAACCGATTCAAGATATTTGCCATTCACCTGCACCACCCGCGTCTGGTTGGTTGGCGGCAGCCACAGGCAAAGCTGGCCCTCGTCATCGACCCGGATGCCGGATAGGTTGTAAGAGGAAGGAATGTCACCAGAGAAGCTCGATATCGCGGCATTTGCGCCTGGCGTAAGACCGGTGATGGTAACGGCATAGAGGAGATTCGAATTGACATCCACCGGCCGCGGCGAAACGCGTCCGCTCGCGCCGATCACGCTACCGCCGTCAATCACAAGCGTATAGTCTGTGAGCGTGGTTTCGAGCGTATTGCCTTCACTCTTGACGAGGTCGGACCAACTGGCGGAGCCCATAATTTCGCCTTCCGCCTTGGGCGTCTGATCGCCGGTCGCAACCACCGTGCCGCCGGCAATGCGAACTGCCCCAGCCGCCAATTTTACCTTCCCGTAGCCTGCGCCGATGCCAGCTCCGTTCTTGCCGCCCGTGGCCGTCACCACCCCGCCGGAGATTACAATATTATCCTTCTTGTCGAGCGTGGAAGAAACGCCTCCGCCGATTCCCGCTGCCTTCTCGCCGCCCTGGGCTATGATCGTGCCGCCTTCTATGACGATTTTGCCTGGCGGAGTAAAGCCGCCCGCCG
>CAMZDY010000014.1 GCA_947305585.1 uncultured Verrucomicrobiota bacterium
AGACTTTTGAAAGTTTACGTGCACACTTTGCAAAGTGTGCGTGCAGACTTTTTGGAGTCTGCACGGAGACTTTTTGGGCCTTGACAAGGCTTTGATGGTATCAACTGCTGTAATCTTGACGCCAAAAACGACCAAAATCGCCTCAAGATTGCATCAACTGCTGTAATCTTCCGCTATAACATTCTCGCCTAGGTCGTCCAAGTTTTACGAGGTCGTTTAAGCTTTTTATAAAAACCTTAAATGAGTGCTTGACAAGCGGATTGGAATATGTTATAATACTTGGCATGTAAATGAAAGGTGCGCGCATATGAATCGAGTTTGGGATCTATGTAAGCTCATGAACAACCCCAAGAAGGTGCGGTTGATTCATCTTGTCTGCGATGCCGGGATGGACGGAATCATGGTCAAGGCATTGGTGGCATCTATGAAGGAAGATGGTCTCAAGAATTCCGGCATTAGCCAGTATCTCAAGCAGGCGGCTAATTTGGGAATAGTGCGGCGGGAGCGAAAGGGGAATGAGGTGTACTACTTCTATGACACCTATCGCGCCAGAGATGAAGTAAAAGAGATAATGGAAATGATTCGCGCGCGGTCGGCTATTGGCGGTAGCCTGGAATTCCTCAAGGCGTTCCGGACGCTGATGAATCCGTTCAGGGCCAAATTGGCGCACTATCTATCCGAAGGCAGGCCTGGTGATGTAGGGACGATATGCAAGACATTCAGCTGCTCTCAGGCGCAACTGTTCATGGCAGTGGAGATCGGTGTGGAGGATGGGATGTTCATCTACTCCAATTGTGCTTATTCGCTGACGCCTCAAACCGATGATGTCGTTTGCCGCATAATAGCTCTATCCGATTTTAGGCCTGTCGAAGACATTAAGGGTACTTGAGTCATTTAAGGTTTTTATAAAAACCTTAAATGACCGTATCTGCAACTGTGCGATGGAAGCTTTTGGGTGTGTCGTAGAGGGTTTTACATATATACTTACCCCCCGGAAATAGGGGGTAAAAAAGCACACTTGTGGGTGCCGTTCTACTGTCTACTGTAAAATAACAGTTAGATATTATTAGAGATAAATATATTATTTTATTTTCAAAACCATCACTTATCGTCAGGATTTTACAGTAGATTTACAGTAGACGCAACTTCTACTGTAAAAGCCAAAACCCGGTTTAGAGTAGACCTTTTGTCTACTGTAAAGTCTACTGTAAGCTTCATCTTTTTCAGCCTGAGAAGCCAAGATTTCTAGCCTGACTTTTGGTAATTTCTAGGCTAGAAATTTTATTTTTGAGCCTAGAAATTTTATTTTTCAGGCTGAGAATTTTATTTTCTAGCCTAGAAATTTCCAATCCCCGGCCTAGGCACAGTGTCCTCCTGCAGGACAGGGCAGTGTCCTCCAGCAAGACACTACAGTGTCCTCCAGGAAGACACTGCAGTGTCCGCCAGGAAGACACCAACAGAATAGTAACATACTATACAACACCGATACCGAACAGAAGAGTTCTCCACCTCTTTCTTCGGTTATAGATATTGGTGATATTTAGGGGGGGTGGGCAGCCCCTCCCCCCGTCGCCCTATAGGGCGATAGGGTGACGCCATACGGGGCGATCCCCTGGGGGGTACGCACCCCCAATGGCCAAGGGCCAGTGGGGATTTATGATTTATGATTTATGATTTGCGATTTATGATTTATGATTTGCGATTTGAGATTTATGATTTGAGATTTGGGCAGATTTCGCTTGACTTTTCGGGCCGGAATATGATATAATATACTGATCATGCGTATAGTGTTCATGGGTTCGAGCGCTGCTTCGGCCACCTGTCTCAAGGCGATCCTCAGGACGGAGGGGCTGGAAGTGGTGGGCGTGGTGACTCCGCCGGACCGTCCGGTGGGGCGCGGCAAGGTGGTTTCGCCTTGTCCCTGCAAGACTTATGCCCAGGAACGCGGCCTCGGCGACATCATCACGCCGGAGAACGTGAACACGCCGGACGTGATGGAGCGGCTCAAGGCGTGGAACCCCGACGCGATCGTGGTGGTGGCGTACGGTCAGTTCCTCAAGGCGCCGATTCTGGATCTGCCGCGCCACGGGTGCATCAACTGCCATTTCTCGCTGCTGCCGAAGTATCGCGGCGCCTCGCCGGTCATCGCCTGCGTGGCCAACGGCGACATGCGCACCGGGGTGAGCGTGATCCGGATGGGGCTCGGCATGGATGACGGTCCCATTCTCCTCCAGAGCTACGAGCCGGTGTATTCGGACACTACGGGCGGCGATCTGATGGACTCGCTGGCGATCGCCGGGGGCGTGACGCTGGCCAAGGCGCTCGTCCAGATGGACGCGGGCACGCTCCCGCCGGAGATCCTGCAGAACCACGACGACGCCACCTATGCGCGCAAACTCAAGAAGACGGACGGGCTCCTCGATTGGTCCGACCCGGTGCTGGTCATCGAGCGGCGGATCCGCGCCTACTATCCCTGGCCAGGCGTCTACACGTTCCTGCCGGAGCGTTTCCGCAAGAAGGGCAACGGGGGGCGGCTGGTGGTCTTGAGGGCGCGGTTCGTGCCGCTCGAACCGGAATGGAAGGGGTGCGAACCGGGTACGGTGCTCGCGCTCGACAAGGACGGCCCGGTCGTGAAGGGAGGCGACACGGCGCTCCTTTTGACCGAACTCAAGCCCGAGGGCGGCAATATCATGGACGGCGCGGCGTTTCTGCGCGGACGTCCGCTCAAACCTTTCGAAGACAAACTGCTGGAGGCATGATGGAAGAGGATAAAATCAAGTCGATCATCGTATCGAGTCTCGATCTGGAAGGCGTGGAGCCGGAGTCGATCGAAACCGAAGCGCCGCTGTTCGGCGAGGGGCTGGGGCTGGACTCCATCGACGCGCTGGAACTGGGCATGGCCATCAAGAAGGCGTTCGGCGTGACCTTCTCCAAGGACCCGGCCGAGAACAAGAAGACGTTCTATTCCGTCAAAACGATAGCCGATTTCATAAGGAGCCAAAAATCATGACGAGCGAAAAGGAAATCGAACAGAAGATCATCGACATCCTCGTGGAGGATTTCGAAGTGGCGCGCGAGGCGCTCAAGCCGGAGACGAATCTCTTCACCGATCTCGACCTCGACTCGATCGACGCGGTGGATCTGGTGGTAAGGCTGCAGCGCGAAACTGGCATCAAGGTGAACCCCGAGGATTTCAAGCAGATCCGCACGCTGTCCGACGTGACCAAGGCGGTGTCGAAACTGATCAACGGCTGAGATGCTGGCGGCGCTCTTCGCGGTGATGTTCGGGCTTTCGCTCCTGCCGGGGCGGGAGCCTTTGTGCATGAAGTTCGCGCGGAAAGTGTCGGACGGACTCATGCCGGAGGGGTCGGAAAAGTACTGCCGGCGGTTGACCTGGCTCTGGTTTTTCGTGTGCGCGGGCGTGAGCGCGCTCAATCTGGGGATGGTGACGCGGGGCTGGAGCCGGGGGTGGAGCTTTACGGCCATCGCGATTCCGCTCCTCCTCTGGGCGGAAAAGCGGTATCGCGACCGGCGTTTCGCCGTGACCTTCCGTACGAGCGGGTCGACCGGGGGACCCAAGACGATCGTGAAGCCGTTCGAGAAGCTGGCGAAGGAAGTGTGCTACCACGCCCGGCGCTGGCGGGATCTGACCGTCAAACCGACGGTGCTCGCCACCATCCAGCCCGACCACATGTACGGCATGCTGTGGCGCGTACTCCTGCCGAAACTGATGGGATGGCCGGCGGATCCGTCCGTCATCATGTCGCCGGAGGAACTGGCGGCCAAGATGGCAGGCGCGGAAAAGGTGTTTCTCGTCACCACGCCCAGTTTCCTCGTGCGGTTCGCCAAGTACGCCGACGCCTACGAATTGCCGCACAACTGCATCGAGATCGTCACTAGCGGGGCGATGCTTAAAGCGGAGACGAGCCGGGACGCGAAGGCGATTTTCGGGGTGGAACCGCTGCAGATCTACGGGAGCACCGAAACGGGCGGGGTGGCGAGTAGACGGGGCGATGGCGACTGGACGCTCTTCGAGGGCGTCAAGGCCAAGCGGACGGAGGAGGGTAAACTCCGGGTCAAGAGCGCCTACAGCGTGCCGAAAAGGTATACTTTGGGGGACGGGGTGGAGTTCACTGGGCCGCGCACTTTCAAACTGCTTGGGCGGCTGGACCGTCTCGTCAAGATCAACGAGGAGCGCGTGAATCTGGGCGAGATGGAGGAGAAGGTGCGGTCGCTCGGATTCGCCGATTGCGCGTTGACGGTGTTGGAGGGCGAGAAGGGTCCGGTATTGGGGTGCATGATTGCGGGCGACAAGGTGGACGCGCTCGAAATGAGGCGTCGGCTCATGGGGATTTTCCCGCACGGAACGGTGCCCAAGAAGTTTCGGTTCGTCCGGGAACTGCCGCGCAATCCGCAAGGCAAGGTGGTGGCGAAGGAGGTGGCGCGTGCGTTTGAAGTTTGACGGCACGGAAAGGTTTTTCGAGGGGCATTTCCCGGGTTTTCCGGTGCTCCCGGGGGTGGTGCAGCTGGACTTTGCGATCAAGACGAGCCCGGTGAAGCGGCCTTTGAAGTCGGTCAAGAAGATGAAGTTCACGGATATCATCAAGCCCGGCGACGAAGTGGAGCTCAAGGTGGTGGCGACGGGCGAGAACGAGGTGAAGTACGAATTCCTGAAGGGAGAAAAGATATGTTCTTCGGGTGTGTTGTGCTATTGACGGCCGGATTCATGGCGGAAGTGCCGCCTGCCATCGAGGCGAGACTCAATTCCACCAACGAGACGGCGGGGACGTTCGTGCAGACGAAGACGATGCCGGACGGAAAAAAGTGGGTGAGCCGGGGGACTTACCGGATCAGGCCGGGGAAAGACTTCGAGTGGGCGGTGCACGAGCCGTTCGAGACGTGCTTTTTCGCGACGCCCTCCGATTACGTCTACACCAACGAGGACGAGCGGGTGGAGCGGGAGCTTAAGGACCTGCCGTACTTTTCGCGGCTCAATAAGGTGGCGTCGGGCGACTACACCATGTTCTTCGACGCGTTCGACGCGCTGTACAAGGAAGAGGGCGGACGGTTCTTCATGAAGGCCAAGCCCAAAGCGAAGGAACTCAAGCGGTTTTTGGAGCGGGTGGACGCGGAGGGGGACTTCGTTGGCGCGAAGGAGTGGGAATTGACGGCGACGTTTCCGGACGGAACCACGTTCAAGATCGAACTCAAGGAGGATGGACGATGAAACTTGCGATTCCGTACATCGAGGGCGATGGGATCGGGCCCGATATCACGCGTGCGGCGATGACCGTGTGGAACGCGGCGATCGCGAAGGCGTACAAGGGCGAGCGCGAGGTGGAGTGGCTGGAGGTGCTGGCGGGCGAAAAGGCGTTCAAGGCCACCGGGGAGTGGCTGCCGGAGTCCACATTGGAGGCGTGCCGCCAATACAAGGTGGCCATCAAGGGACCTTTGACGACGCCGGTGGGGGGCGGAATCAGGTCCATCAACGTGGCGATGCGCCAGGCGCTCGACCTCTACGTCTGTTTGCGTCCGGTCAGGTATTTCCGGGGCGTGCCCGCGCCGGTCAAGCATCCGGAACTTACCGATATGGTCATCTTCCGCGAGAATACGGAGGATATCTACGCCGGGATCGAGTGGATGAACGGCACGCCGGAAGCGAAGAAAGTGCGCGATTTCCTGACGGGCGAGATGGGGGTGAAGAAGATCCGCTTCCCGGAATCGTCCTCGATCGGGATCAAACCGGTGTCGCAGGAGGGGTCGGAACGGCTCGTAAGGGCGGCTTTGGACTATGCCGTGAAGCATGACCGCAAGAGCGTCACTTTGGTGCACAAGGGCAACATCCAGAAGTTCACCGAGGGCGCCTTCCGGGACTGGGGCTATGCGCTTGCCCGGCGGGAGTACGGGGCGAGACTCGTGGGCGAGGGGCCTTGGTGCGAGTTCGAGAATCCGCGCACGGGACGGACGATAACGGTGAAGGACTGCATTTGCGATGCGTTTTTGCAGCAGATTCTGACGCGACCGGCCGAGTACGACGTGATCGCCACCTTGAACCTCAACGGCGATTACGTGTCGGATGCGTTGGCGGCTACGGTAGGGGGCATCGGGATCGCGCCGGGAGCCAACATCAACTACGAGACGGGCGTGGCGGTGTTCGAGGCCACGCACGGCACCGCGCCCAAGTATGCGGGACTGGACAAGGTGAACCCCGGTTCGCTCATCCTTTCGGGCGAAATGATGTTCCGTTATCTGGGCTGGACGGAAGCGGCCGACCTCATCATCGCCGCGATGGACCGCGTAATCGCGGCCAAAACCGTCACTTACGACTTTGCGCGCCAGATGGAGGGGGCGAGGGAGGTGACGTGCTCCGGGTTCGCCCGGGCGCTGGCCGAAGCGATGTGATTTGCGCTTGCCCTATTGCAAAATCCGCCAAATTATGATATAATATCTTCTTATGAAGTTCGAAGAAGCTTTAAAGACGCTGGAAACCCTGGTCGACCGGATGGAGGCGGGGGGATTGTCGCTTGACGAGACGATCAAGTGCTACGAGGAGGGGCGGAAACTGGTGGAGACCTGCCAAAAGGAACTGAAGAGCGTCCAGGCGCGCATCGAGAAGGTTACGAAGTCGGGCGAAGTGGAGGAATTTACCGCATGAAGCAGATTTACGTGCAGGCGCAGGCGGACCATATCGAGTCGCTTTTCAAGGCGTCGCCGATGGCGGCCATCGAGGAACTTATCTGGAACGCGCTCGATGCCGACGCCAAAGAGGTGCAGGTGGACCTCATCCTCAACGAACTGGGGGCGGTGAGCGCGATCCGGGTGTCGGACGACGGCACGGGGATCGACATTCTGAAGGCCGACAGCACGTTCGGGTCGCTCGGGGGCAGCTGGAAGCGCGAGGTGGCGGCCACCACTCCCGGCAAGCGCCGGCTGCACGGACGGCATGGACGGGGACGCTTCAAGGCGTTCGCTTTGGGCACGCATGTGGAATGGCGCACGACGATGCGGGCGGGGGGCGACCTCGTCTCCTTTACGCTGTCGGGCGATGCGGAGCGGCCCGGGGTGTTCGAGCTCGAAGCGGCCACGCAGGGTCCGGGCACCGGCACCGAAGTCTATATCGAGAACGTCCGCGCCAATTGCGACAGTCTGCTCGCTACGGTCGAGACGGTCGAAACCCTGGCTTCCAAGTTCGCGCTGTACCTGAAGAGCTATCCGTTCGTCCGGATCTACTTCAACGGGCTCCCGGTGACGCCGGTCATCGTGCAGCGCGGGGAGACGGAATACACGGTGTCGACCGAGTCCGGCGCGGAGGCGAAGCTCCGGATAATCGAGTGGAAGCGGAGATTTTCCGGTTCGGGCCGGCTGGTATGGTCGGGCCGGGACGGGTTCCAGCTGCACGAACAGAGCGCGATGGTGCGGTCGGGCGGGGCCGCGTTTACGGCGTATCTCATTTCCGACCGGTTCCTGGAGCTGGCGCGGGAGAACGCGCTCATCATGGACGAGCTCAATCCGGAAGTGAGGATGTATCTGGATGCCGCCAAACGGAAACTCAAGGAGCATTTCGCCGAGCAGAACGCCAACAAGGCGGAGTCGATGGTGTCGGGGTGGATCGACGACGGCATCTACCCTTATGACGAAGATGACGACAGCGAAGAGCGCAGGCGGTTCGACAAGCTGGCTGTGCAGACGGCCGCCCGGTTCGAGGATTTCGCTTCGCTGGGCACAGGCGACAAGAAAGTGGTTTTCTCGCTGGTCAAAGCGGCAATGAAGAGGGAGGACTGAACTTATGGGCGGTTTTTGCGGGGTCGTTTCCAAGACCGATTGCGTGGCCGATCTGTTTTTCGGCACCGATTACCATTCGCATCTGGGCACGCACCGGGGCGGCATGGCCACGTTGGGGGCGGACGGCACGTTCATCCGGGGCATCCACAACATTTCCAACGCGCCGTTCCGGAGCAAGTTCGACAAGGAGCTCAACCGGTTCTCCGGCAAGGTGGGCATCGGCGTCATTTCCGACACCGACCCCCAGCCGCTCGTGATGTGCTCCAAGCTGGGCACCTTCGCGATCGTCACGGTGGGGCTCATCAACAACATCGAAGAGATCAAGAACGAACTGTTCGAGCGGCACCACGTGCAGCTGCAGTTTTCGACCACGTCCGGCATGGTGGGGCCGACGGAAGTGGTTTCGGCCCTGATCTCCACCCAGCCTTCGATCGTGGAGGGCGTCCGGTACGTGCAGGAGCGGATCAAGGGCAGCTGCTCGATCCTGATCGTGGACGACAAGGGCCGGCTCTACGCCGCGCGCGACAAGTACGGGCGCACCCCGATCGTGCTGGGCAAGAAGGACGGCGCCATGATTGCGTTGCAGGAAAGCTGCGCGCTGCCCAATCTGGGTTACGAATACGTGCGCGATCTGGGTCCGGGCGAAATGGTGGAGCTCATCCCGGAGGGCGTGGTGCAGAAGATCGCGCCCGGCGACAAGATGGCGATCTGCTCGTTCCTGTGGGTCTATTACGGCTTTCCGGCATCGTCCTACGAAGGGCGCAACGTGGAGATGGCGCGTTATCGTTGCGGCGGGGCGCTCGCGAGGCGCTATCCCGCCCCGGTCGACGCGGCTTGCGGCATTCCCGATTCGGGCACTTCGCACGCTCTCGGGTATGCGCACGAGGCGGGCATCAAGTTCGCGCGTCCGTTCGTCAAGTACACGCCCACCTGGGCGCGGTCGTTCATGCCGCAGGACCAGCGCACGCGCGAGCATGTGGCGTCGATGAAGCTGATCCCGATCCCCGGGCTCATCAAGGACAAGTCGCTCGTCTTCTGCGACGATTCGATCGTGCGCGGCACTCAGCTCGGCAAGCAGGCGGAGCGGCTCTATCGCGACGGCTGCCGCGAAACCCACATGCGCATCGCCTGCCCGCCTTTGATGTATCCGTGCGAATTCATCAATTTCTCGCGGTCGAAGTCGGTCTACGACCTCATAACCCGGCGCTACGTGCGGGGGCACGAGGGCGAGAACGCCGATATCGGCAAGTATACCGATCCCGAGGGCGAGCCCTACCGCAAGATGGTGGAGTTCATCCGGGAGAAACTAAATCTCACTTCGCTGGCGTTCCAGACGGTGGACGATCTCGTCAAGGCGATCGGGCTGCCGAAGGAGAAGCTCTGCACCTATTGCTGGACGGGCAAGGACGTTTCCAAAGAAGGGGAGAATAGATAATGAACGTGTTGATGTCGGTGTTGATGCTGGGCGCGGCGTTCACGCGTCTCGTGCCGGAGGACGGCATTTCCAAGGCGTTCACGCTCAGGGGCGAGGGCGACTACGAAACGCGCGTGAGCTTTTGGCGTCCGGACGTGTTCCGGGTGGAAGTGGGCAAGAAGATCTACGACGGAAAAGAGACCAACGGCGTCTACAGGGTGGCGTATGCCGACCCGTTGAACAACTGTTACCGCGCCCAGATGCTGGTGGCGGGCTACAAGGAAGACGCCACTCCGGTGGAGTTCGCCGACAGCTGCGGCAAGTTCATCTTCAGGACGTCGGAGATCGTGGTGGAGTTCGACAAGGAGACGGGCCTCATGGCGGTTTCCGATTTCCGGGGCCGGCCGGTGCTCGAGGAGGCCAAGGCGCTCGATTTCTGCATCGACGAGAAGGTGACCAATACCGTCCAGCGGCTTTGCGTGCAGCGGCTCAAGAGCGGCAAGGACGTGCGCTACTATGGTGGCGGACAGCAGGTGGGGCGGCTCCAGCACAACGGCAAGCGCATCGCCATCGACTGCGACTACAACTGGGCCGACGGCGGCGCGCCCAACCCGGCGCCGTTCATCATGAGTTCGGACGGTTTCGGCATCCTGCGCCACACCTTCAGCGCGGGCGCGTACGACTTCACGCAGGAGCAGACGGCCGAATTCATCCATGCCGAAGACCGTTTCGACGCCTTCTATTTCATTGGCGATTTCGCGCATGTCCTTGATCGCTACACCGAGGCCACCGGGCGGCCCAACCTGATTCCGATGTGGGGGCTCGAACTGGGCGACGCCGACGCCTACATGACGCGCGAAAAGGACACCAAGCTTCCGCAGCAGGAGAAGGACGGCTCCTTCACCGAGACGACTCCGGTGGTGGTGGAGCGCGTGGCCATGAAGTACCGCGAGGCCGACATGCCCTGCGGGTGGCTGCTTTTGAACGACGGCTACGGGTGCGGACACATCCAGCTGGCGTCGGTGGCGGAGAAGCTCAAGGGGCTCAATTTCCATACGGGGCTCTGGACCGATGGCAAACTCGACCGCATCGCCTGGGAGGTGGGCACGGCCGGAACCCGGGTGCAGAAGCTCGACGTGGCCTGGACGAGCCAGGGTGGGCAGTTCAAGATGCAGCACGCCCTCCAGTGCAACGAAGACGCGTACCTCGGGCTCACCACCAACGCCAACGCGCGCGCGTTCGTCTGGACGGTGCTCGGCTGGGCGGGTACGCAGCGCTACGGCATCTGCTGGGCGGGCGACGAATACGGCGGGTGGGATTTGATCCGCTACATGATCCCCACGATAACCGGTTCGGCCATGTCGGGCCAGGCCTACGCCACGACCGACGTGGACGGCATTTTCGGCGGCTCGAACGAAACCTTCCTCCGCGATCTGCAGTGGAAGTGCTGGACGACCGCCATCTACGTGATGAACGGCTGGTCGCACATTAACAAGAGCCCCTGGAGCTATCCGGAGCCTTACCGCAGTCTCTGCCGGGACGCTTTGAACCTCAAGCTCCGGCTGACGCCGTTCTTCTATTCGCTGATGCGCCGCAGCTACGAGACGGGTTGCCCCATCATTGCGCCGATGGTCTACAACTATCCGGAGGATCCGGTCACTTTCGGCGACGATACCAAGTACCAGTTCATGGTGGGCCGCGACGTGATCGTGGCGCCGGTCTACACGGCCGAAAAGGTCAATCGCGGCTGGTGGCGCAAGGGTATCTACCTTCCGGCGGGCGACTGGTACGACTACAACGACGGACGCCGCGTGAAGGGCGGAACGTGGCTCAAGGCCTACCCGATCACGCTCGAGAAGCTGCCGGTGTTCGTGCGCGCGGGGGCGATCCTCCCCATGTATCCGAAGTGCGTCACCACCTCCGGTTCCGACAAGAGCCTACTTACGCTCGATATCTGGCCGGGAACGGAGGGCGAGGAGAGCTTCACCATCTATGAGGACGACGGCGAAACGCTGGACTACACGAAGGGCGCCTACACCAAGCAGACGGTGAGGGTGGCCGCCACCGCCCGGAATGCGGACGAGATGGGCGACATCACGGTTACGGTGGAGGAGCCGGCGGGAGGGGACTACGCGGGCCGGCCCGTCAACCGCGCCTACGAATTCCTGGTGCACACCCAGGTGGAGCCGATGGACATCCCGGGCGTGGTGCAGCTCGTTTCCACCAATTCGGTGGAGATGCTCTACGCCAATTCGCGTCAGGGCTGGTACTACGACGAAAACGAGAAGGGCGGCACTCTGCACGTGAAGGTGATGCGCGCGGGCTCGTACAAGATCCGGATGGCGGAAGCCAAAGTGCAGCGTGCGGAATCGCCCGCCTACCCGGTGCCGTCCGAAGCGGAGGAAGAGGCGGCGCAGGAGGAGGTGAAGGTCAACCTTCTTGATCTCATGAAGCCGGAGAACAAACTCAAGCACCGCGATGGCGACGACACGGTGGTCAATGCCGGCGACGTGCTCAATATCGGTCCGATGGACGGCACCTATGCGAGAATCGTGGGCCATGTGGCCACGCACCCGGACAACCGTCCGGAAGCACGCTTCACCTTCCGCATTTTCGCCGGCGACAAGGAAATCTTCTCGCGTGCCAACATGAAGGGGTCGGACGTGCCGCAGCTCATCGCGGTTGACATCCCGGCCGACACCCACTGGGTGAAGTTCAGCTTCACCGCCGACGACGAATCCGAGGCCAGCAAGAGCGCCAAGGGGCTGTGGAAGCAAACGGAGTTCGTGGCCGAGTGACCTTTGCCGCCTCCAAATTCGGCAGGTTCCTGCCTGCGGCCATGTTCGCCATGATCGTGGAGTTCGTCACGGGAGTGGCGAGCAGCGCGGTGTGCGGCCATCTGATAGGCGCGGATGGGCTGTCGGTGGTGAACCTGATGCAACCGGTGATGGGGCTGGTGTCGTTCTTCGCGCTGTTGACGGGTACGGGGACGAGCGTACTGTACTCCACCGAAATGGGCCGGTTCGAGCGCCGGAGGGCGAGCGAACTTTTGACCCAGGGTTTGTGGAGCGCGCTGATCCTGGGGGGGCTCTTGCTGGCGGGGTTGGCTGCGGCGCGAACGGCGGTGTGTGAGGCGTTCGGCGTTTCCGGGGCGGTGCTGGCGGGCGTCAAGGAGTTCTGGCTGTGGTTTCTGCCTTGTGCGGTGCTGGAGCCCGTGATGTTCTTTTTCGCCTCGATGTGCTATGCCGACGGCGACGGCCGGATTTGCGCCTGGGCGTATCTGGTGCAGCTTTTGGGCTGTTGCGTGCTGTCCGTGCCGCTCACCAGGGCGTTCGGTTTTGCCGGTTGCGCGCTGGGGCTTGGGATGTGGCATCTGGCGGCGATCGCGGTACTGTCGATCCATCTGCGCAAAAAGGGCAATTCGCTCAAGTTCGTGCGGTACTTTTCGCTGGCCGATACGCTTCGCATTTGCCGCTGTTCGGCGGGCGACGCGAGCGTCAAGCTGTGCCAGGCGGGGGTGTTTCTGGCGTTGAACCTTTATGTGGTGGCCCGCCACGGCGAAACCTGGCTGCCGGTTCTGGCGGTGGTGGTGGCGATACTTTCCCTGAGCGAGGTGTTCGACGGTATCGGTACGGCCGCTCAGCCGCTGGCGAGCGTCTATATCGGCGAACGGAACGACCGGTTGACCAGGCGCATCATGATGTATGCCGGGTCGATGGCGGTTTGGTCGGGCGTGGCGATCATGGCGGCGCTGTTGGCGTTTCCGCAACTGGTGGTGTGGCTGGTGGGGATGCGCAACGGGGCGCTGGAAAGTTCGGCGTTGGCGGCGGCGAGACTGACCAGTCTCGGTTTGCCGGCCGTGGCGCTGGTGATGCTGCTCAATTCCTATTACACTTTCTGCGCCAAGGAGGGGTTGGCTACGGCGATCACCGTGCTGTCCACGCTGGCGATTCCGATGGCGCTTTTGCCGCTCGCGAATCTGGCGGGCAACCTCAATTTCCTGTGGCTGGCGCTGGCCGCGAGCCCCTATCTGGCGATTGCGGCCACGGCCTGGTACGTGAGGTCCGTCTACGGCAAGGGCAGCTGGCCGCTTTTCCTTTCGCGTTCGCGCGAGCGCAAGCAGCGGGTCTTCGATCTCGAGCTCGACGAACGGGCGATTTGCTCCACCGCCGCCAGGATCGGGAAGTTTTTGAGGATCCGGCAGGGGATGAGCGAACGGCGCGCGGGATTGTCGTCGCTGCTGGTGGAGGAGACGCTGATGACGGTGAAAGAACGCAACCGGGGCAAGAGGATACTCTCGGAGATAACCATCGACCGCAACGATCCGAAGGTGCTGACCATGACCATCCGCGACGACGGGGAGATTTTCGATTTGACCGATGCCGACGCCGAAGTGAATTCGCTCAGGTCGTATCTGGTGGCCAATATAATGACGGCGTTGCCGGCCAAGCGCAACATGACAACGACGGGATTCAACCGCAACTGTTTTAAAATCTGAAATACGAGGTTATGAAATCATGAGCGTAATGAGCGACAAAGAATTGGAAGCCGTGAAACGGTTGGAGAAGAGCATTCTGGAAGACGGCAAGGTGGACCGGGCGGAGGCGCAGATATTGCTGGCTTTCGTGCGTCCGCTGGCGGCGGACAATGCCGAGATGGCGGATTTCGTCAAGACGTTGGAGGATGTGCTGGAAGACGGCGTGGTTACGGCGGAAGAGTCGATCCGCATCGGCGCGCATCTCAAGTGGCTGTTACGCGAGAAGGGACCGACCCAGCCGGAAACCACATTTCTGGGGCGGCTCTTTAAGCTGAACGGCAACCGCACCACCGTCAGGACGGAAATCATGGCCGGTATCACCACCTTCATGACCATGGCGTACATCCTGGCCGTCAATCCGCATCTCCTGTCGCTGGAGGGCGTGGCCGAGCCGTTGGGCATCCCCAAGGGCGGAGTGTTTGTGGCCACTGCGCTGGCGGCGGTGGTGGGCACGCTGCTCATGGCGTTCATGGCCAACTATCCGTTCGTGCTGGCGCCGGGCATGGGTCTCAATGCGTTCATGGCTTTTACTGTGGTGCTGACGATGGGATACAGCTGGCAGTTTGCGCTGTTGGCGGTGTTTGTGGAAGGGATGGTCTTTTTGGCGCTGTCGCTCACGCCGGTCCGCGAAGGCATCTTCAACGCGATTCCGATTTCGCTCAAGCGGGCGGTGGCGGCCGGTATCGGACTTTTCATCTGCCTTATCGCCATGAAGACGGCGGGGATCATCGTGGACAACCCGGCCACGCTCGTTTCGATGGTCCACTTCAAGAATGTGAATCTCCACACCAACGGCATCTGCGCCATTTTGGCCCTGGGCGGCACGCTGATTACGGGAGTTTTGATCGTCAAGCAGGTCAAGGGCGCAATTCTGTTCGGCATTCTCGCCACCTGGATCGCGGGCATGGTTTGCCAGGCGACGGGGGTTTATCTGGTAGACCCGGCCAACGGTTTCTACGACCTCTACCCCAAGTTTACGCTCGGCAATATAGCTGACACCTTCGCCGCGTTCGGCAAGACGTTCGGCGGGCTCTTCGATCCGTCGGGGTGGACGCACACGGTCAATGGCGAAGTGGTGGGGGCGAGTTGGGATCTCATCAAGTCGCTCGATTTCTTCGTGGTCATATTCGCTTTCTTCTTCGTGGACCTTTTCGATACGCTCGGTACGTTGATCGGCGTTTCGATGAAGGGCGGATTCCTCGACAAGAACGGACGGTTGCCGCGCATTTCCGGCGCGCTCTGCGCCGACTCGATCGCCACCTCGGTGGGCGCGGTGCTCGGTACCTCCACCACCACCACGTTCGTGGAGTCGGCTTCCGGCGTGATGGCCGGCGGCAAGACGGGACTTACCGCGGCCACGGCAGCGGTGCTGTTCTTCTGCGCGCTCGTGTTCGCCCCGATTTTCCTCGCCATCCCCGGCTTCGCCACGGCGCCGGCGCTGATCATCGTGGGCTATATGATGCTTTCGAGTTGCGCCGACGTGGACTGGAAGGACGCGGGCGAGGCAGTCCCCGCGTTTCTTGCGGTGGCCGCGATGCCGTTCTGCTATTCGATTTCCGACGGTATCATGTTCGGCGTCATTTCCTACACGGTGATCAATGCGCTTTGCGGCCGCTTTCGCAAGGTGCACTGGATCATGTACATCCTTACCGCCGTCTTCATCCTCAAATACGCATTGATGTAAAATTATGACTACCGTAATCAACCATCCGCTCGTGGCGCACCGGGTAACCTTGATGCGCGACATCGACACCAAGCCCAAGCAATTCCGCGAATTGGTGAACGAGATTACCGAGTTCCTCGCGTTCGAGGCGCTCAAGAATCTGAAAACGGTCGACGTGCCGATCACCACGCCGGTGGCGAAGACCATCGGCAAGAAGATCAAGGACGAGATTGTGATCGTGCCCATCCTGCGGGCGGGCATGGGCATGGTGGACGCCATGCTCCACGTGCTCCCCTACGCCAAAGTGGGGGTGCTTGGCATGCAGCGCAACGAGGAAACGGCCGAGCCCATCCCATATTATTCCAAGGTTCCGCCGGCAACCGGCGAAGAGATCGCCATCTTGATCGATCCCATGCTGGCCACCGGCGGTAGCGCGGCCGATGCCATCGTCCAGCTCAAGAAGCTGGGCTACAAGTACATTGTCTTCCTCAACCTGATCGCCTCGCCCGAAGGTCTGGACCGGCTCGAAAAGGAGCATCCGGACGTACCGGTGTTCACGGCGGCCAAGGACGAGCGGCTCAACAGCCGTTTCTACATCGTCCCGGGGCTGGGCGATGCGGGCGACCGGATTTTCGGAACTTTGTAAGACACGGGGGAGAATCATCATGGCAACGAACAATGGTGCCGAAAACTGGATATTGGCGCAACTGCTGTCGGCGATAGACCGCTTTACGTTTGCCGACGGCAAGGCGGACATCGACGAAATAAAGTCGATCATCGCGCTCGTGCGCTCGGCCAAGAGCGACGATCTGGAGATGGCGGCGTTCGAGCGGCTGTTGGAATCGATAGCCGAAGACGGTATCGTGACGCCGGAAGAATCGGACCAGCTTTCGGAAGCGATCAAGAACCTCCGCGACAAGTTCCGGCTGGGCGATGCCATCTACGATGCGCGCACGCTCGGTCTGCCCAAGATGGGCGTTTTGGGCATCCAGCACATGTTCGCAATGTTCGGCGCCACTATTCTGGTGCCGATCCTGACCGGACTTTCGCCCAGCGCCACGCTGTTGTGGGCGGGCTTGGGGACGCTCCTTTTCCATCTCGTCACCAAGGGCATCGTGCCCGCGTTTCTCGGCTCTTCGTTCGCGTATCTCGCCGGCTACTTTGCGCTGGCCGGAATGGCGGGATCGGCCGGATTCGAGGATTGCTCCAAGAATACGATGCTCCAGTACGCCTGCCTGGGCGTGGCGTCGTCGTCGCTCATCTACTTTGTCGTGGCGTGGTTCGTCAAGGTGTGCGGAGTGAAGACGGTGATGAAGTTCTTCCCGCCGGTAGTGACCGGCCCCATAATCATCGGCATCGGACTGGTGCTCGCCCCCGTGGCCGTCAACAGCTGCACGAGCGACTGGCCGGTGGCGTTGGTGGCGATCGCGGCGGTGATTTTCTTTTCGATCTTCGGGAAGGGGATGCTCAAAATCATCCCGATTCTGATGGGCGTCATTCTCTCGTATCTGGCGGCGGTGGTTTTCGGCAAGCTCGGCTGGAGCGCACCCATCGACTACTCCCAGGTGGCCGCCGCGCCGTGGATCGGGCTTCCCGTCAAATTCGAAAATACCGTATTTCCGCTCCTTTCGCATCCCGATTGGGGCAGGATCGTGAGCGCCATCGCCATTGTATTCCCGCTCGCCTTCGCCACGATTATGGAGCATGTGGGCGATGTTTCGGCCATTTCTTCCACGGTAAAGCGCAATTTCTTCGCCGAACCGGGGCTTCACCGCACGATGCTGGGCGATGGCGTGGCCACGCTCCTTGCCTCGCTTTTTGGGGCGCCTGCCAACACCACCTATGGCGAAAATACGGGCGTACTTTCGCTCTCCAAGGTGTACGACCCCCGGGTGATCCGTATTGCTGCATGCCTCGCGATCCTCGTATCCTTCTGCCCCAAATTCTCGTCCTTTATCGGCACCATTCCGAAGGCCACGATCGGCGGCGTGTCCTTTATTCTCTACGGCATGATTTCGGCCGTGGGCGTGAGGAATCTCGTGGAAAGCCAGGTGGACCTCGGCA
>CAMZDY010000015.1 GCA_947305585.1 uncultured Verrucomicrobiota bacterium
CTGCGGCGAACTCATGAACCAGGCGCAGCAGTTCCGCTGGGCGTGGTGGCTCATCCTTTTCCCGGCGCTGGCGCTGTTCATCGTGATGCTCCTTACGGTGCTTATCGGCGAGGGCTTGCGCGATGCGTTCGATCCGCGCCAGAAGTCCAAGCTTGAATGAACTATCTTGAAGTAGGCAGCCGTTTCGGCGACTACGTGGTGGAGAAGCTGCTCGGCAGGGGCGGCATGGGGGCGGTGTATCTGCTGCGGGCGGTGGCCAATGACGCCCTGTATGCGGTGAAGATAATGATTCCGCCGGAGGGCGCGGAGGCGGAGCGGGAGTTCCGCCGCAGATTCGCGCGCGAAGCCTACTTCGCGATGAAGATACGGCACCGCAACCTCATCGCGGTGTATGACGTGGGCGAGGATCCCGACACCGGGCTCTGCTATATCATCATGGACTACGTGCCCGGCGGGAATCTTTCCAGCCGGCTGTACGAAAGGGGTCGGCTCGGCATCCGGGAGGCGGTGGAGCTCACGATCCAGATCGCCTCCGCGCTCAATCTGGCGCACGAGTTCGGGGTGGTGCATCGCGACATCAAACCGGACAATATCATGTTCGATGCGGAAGGGACGCCGAAACTGTCGGATCTGGGCATCGCCAAATTCGCGGACGACTCCTCCACCGCCACTTCGGTCACGTCAACCGGAATCGTGATGGGCACGCCTGCGTACATGGCGCCGGAGCAGATGATGGATTCGCACCAGGTGGATGCCCGGGCCGACATCTATTCGCTCGGCATGGTTCTGTACGAAATGCTGACCGGCGAACGTCCGCACGGCAACTCGTCGATGCTGGAACTGGTGGCCAAGGCGGTAAAAGGGGTTGAATTGCCGAACGTGCGCACTTTGCGTCCGGAAGTTCCGCCGGAAATCGCCAAGATCATCTCCTCGATGTGCTCGAACCGGCCGGATAAGCGACCCGCCTCCGCCTTGATGGTGGCGCAGCTTTGCATGCTGGCCCTCGAGAAATGGCGCCGGCGCACCGAACATGCGGCATGGCTGAAGCGCATGCGCAAGCGCATCGTGTTGGGTGCGTGCGGTTTGTTGCTGGGCGTTGCGGGGTTGATCGGAATCGGCGTTTGCTGTTGGCCGGACGCTCCGCAGGCGGTGGAGGCGCAGCAAGCGGAGACGGTACAGGAGGCTTTGACGGACGAGACGAAGGACGAGACGCCGGCGCCGGAGGAAGCTGCTGCCGCGAAAGCCGAGGTAGCGGAGAAAAAGTCCGGGCCGGAAACCAAGACGGAACCGAAGCCGGCGGAGGATCCCCACGAACCTGGCACTCGCGAGCTCAAATGCGCGAAGATGAACGAGAATCTTAGGGCGCTCGTCAAAAGCGCCAACGACATCAAGGGTGGCTCGGTAAGCATGTGGGGAAATGGCCGGCTGGTGTGCGGCAAACTCAAACTGGAAGGCTATTCCGCCGGATGCAGGGACGTGGCTTCGTGGACGCGGTTGGACGAAAACACCGGCGAGTTCGCGGTGGCGGTGCATCCCGGCAGAGGCAAGGTGGTGTTCATGAAGCACGGCTACGAACCGCTGGAGGTGCCGGTTCCCGAGGCGAAAGAGTCGTGGCGCGACGATTTGGCGGTGGACGTGGGCACGGTCACCATGCGCCGGATCAAGTCGGACAAGTCGGCGATGGTGTCGTTCCGCGTGAAACTTGCGGGCAATGTCGGCAAGGCGCAGGTGGAGTTGACTTTGGTCAACGAGGAGCAGCCCAGTTCGGTCAAAAGGTGGAACGGCAACCTGCAGACGCCCAGGGTCGGCGCCTATTCGCGAACCGTCAAAGACGGGCAATTCGTGAGCATCGGCAATTGCGTGCCGGTGCGCCACATCCTTACGATCAAGGCAGAAGACGGAAGCACCTACCGCCGCGAGCTCAATTTCTCGAAAGAGAAATACTGCAATCTCGGCGACATAAAACTGGGCTCGGCCAAGAAATAGCCGGTCGGCTCAAGCTTGGGAATCGGATTCTTCGGCGATAAGCCAGGCCGGAGGCTCGAAGGGCAAACCGGCGAACGAGTCGATATAGTGCCGGAAGTCGAAGGGCAGGCGACGGATCTCCACCGTCCTCCGTTCGTCGTCGTAGATAGCGTAGGAAGAGAAGGGGTCGCGCCGGGGATAGCCTACGGACCCTACGTTGATTATATATCGCAGATTGGGCTGGATGCGGATGAAATTGGCTTCTGTGCGCAGAACGCGTCCGGTTTCCGTCAGACACCAGGTTTCCTGCTTGTGCGTGTGGCCGATGAACATCAGCGGGGCGGTGGTGAACGAGAAATCGATCATCGCATCGTGTTCGGTCGAGATGTAGGCGAACGCGGTCGGCATGGAGAATTCGCCGTGCGCGCAGACGAAGGAATCTTCTTCGTGGACGTAGGGCAAGGTGGCGATGTATTCCAGCCGCTCCATCCCCAGTTCGTCGCGTGCGATGCAGTCCACCCTATAGTTGGGGTTGGAGATTACTTCCTGGATCGGCAGAATGCCGGCGCAGGCTGCATCGTGGTTGCCCATCAGCCATACGTCGCATTTGCCGACGGCCAGTTCGTAGCTGGCGAGCGCGCCATAGCCGTAGCCGGTGATGTCCCCCAGACAGATGATTTTGTCTGCGCCCTGTTCCTGCGCGTCGGATAGCGCGTCTTTGAAGGCCAGGGGGTTGGCGTGGATATCACTTAGAATGGCAAATTTCATACAGTGAGAATCCGGTTTTGGCGATACTGGCGAAAGTGAAGTAAAGAAGCATGGCTTTGAGGCTGCCTATCGGCATGACCGCGAACGTCAACGGCAGGGCGAGATTGAGCGGAATCCACCATTTGAGGAAGCCGAAGCGGACGGCGCTCACTTCCGTCTGGGTGTGGATGCTGTAGACGGCCGAAATCACATGGATGCCGATCAGCCAGGGAATCGCCCAGGCATAGGGCGCGTAGTCGCTTCCGTGCGGCAGGAATCCGAGGATCGGGCGTCCGCACAAGGTGAAGAACAGGGCCAGCGCTCCGCCGCCCAGGAGGGTGGCGATGGAGGTTTTGACGACCAGCGGCTTGGTGGAGCGACCGGTTTCGGCGGCTTCGGCGGTGAAGGGAAAGAGCACCAGCAGGAGCGTCGAGGAGAACATGGCGGTTATTTCGGAAAAGCGAGTTACCATGTAATAGGCGGCGGATTCCACGTCCGGCAGGTTGTGGCGGATTACCGTCTGCTCGGTCAGTCCCAAAATTTTGGCGGACAGCTGGAAGCCGGCGATGCCCATGAACATCAGCGCGAACCGTTTGACCGCAGGCTTGGACCAGTAGCGTTCGGCGCGGACGGACAGCTCTTTCCGGAGGAGACACAAGGAAGCGAGGATGTTTACCGTCGGAGTGGACGTCTGCCCCACGAAATAGCCGGAAAGCGGGCGGAACGGCATGGCTGCCACCATCGCCAGGAGCCGGACGGGAGCGCAAACGATGGTCATTATGGAGATGGCGTTGAACTTCTTGAGCGCCTGCAGGGTGTTGACGTAGATGGGTGCCACGCAACCCACGAACGCCGAAGCGATCACCAGAATGCCGAGCGATCCTCTGGCGATGCGGATCTTGGACAGGAAGAAGGGCATGGTCAGCGCGCATATGGCGATTGCCAGCACCAGGAATATGGCCACCGCCACGAAAACCCCGCGCATCAGCGTTTTCATCTGGCCGAATTCGCCCCGGGTGGCGAGAGTATTGATTTCCTTGCTGAACGTGACGGCGAAAACCGATGCCGGCAGCGCCAGGAAGTCGGCGAACGAGGCCAGCGGCAGGACTGCGCCCAGTTCGGTCGGATCGATGTATTTCGGCACCAGCCACACGCCAACCAGCACGTTGAGGGCATCGGTGGTGCGGAAAGCGCAAAACATCAAGAGCGAGTACCACCAGAAGTCCCCGAGCGTGAGATGGATGCGTTGCAGAAAGCGGGAAATCATTCGATGGAGAACTTGCGGTTGAGTTCGCGGTTGGAAGTGAAGATCATCACCGGTTTGCCGGCCGGCGAAACGTATGGCATCCGGCAGGCGGAAAGCTCCTCCACCATCCGGACGGCAAGCTTTTCGTCAAGCTTGACCGGTGCTCGCGAACAGGCGCGGGCGATCGATTTGGCGATGAAGTCGGTCCGCCATTTGTCCCCGCCGCGCTTGGCCGGGCCTTCGCCCAGATCTTGCGCGATGGTGGAGAGGACGGCGGCAGACGGCAGATGCTCGATCGTCTGAGGGACGGCTTCGATCTTGAAAGTGTCGGTGCCGAATTCCTCCAGACTCCAACCCATGTCCGCAAGTTCTTTCAGCGAGGCGCGGATCCGGGCGAACTCCGGCGGCGAAAAGCGCACGGTTTCGGGAATGAGCAGTTGCTGGGAAGGGCATGCCGGTTTCTGCAACCGTTCGAACACGATACGCTCGAGCGCGGCTTTGGGATTGATGGTGACGATGCCGGAATCGGTTTCGACCAGGAGAAAGCCGCTGTCGGCGAGCGCGAGAACGCGGAACTGCCGCCAGGGCGCGGTTCGGGTCTGGTCGGGTTCGAGCGGAAGGTCGATCTGTACCGGAACGCTTGGCTGAGGCGGCTGCGGATATTCAAATACGGCATTCGCGGAGGGGACGGAGGGCGGTTCCTCCGGAGTGGCGGACGGGACTGACGGGGTTACTGGAGGTTGGGTAGGCAGAGTTGGTTTGGCCAGCAGGGCGCCGGCTACCGCATCGATCAAAGCCTGCTTGACGGCGGAGTTGC
This sequence comes from uncultured Verrucomicrobiota bacterium, assembly GCA_947305585.1. Classification (GTDB taxonomy): domain Bacteria; phylum Verrucomicrobiota; class Kiritimatiellia; order RFP12; family UBA1067; genus UBA1067. The sequence goes on from CAMZDY010000015.1 coordinate 4,776, forward strand.
GGCGGAACCGGACTTCGCGCTTGGTGGGATGCACGTTCACGTCCACATCCCCCGGCGGGAGATCGATGAAGATTATCGCGGCCGGCTTCACGTCGCCTTGCCGATGGGGGTAGGCCTCGCGCAAGGCGTAGGCTATGGAAGGCGCGGTGGCGGGACGGCAGTTGACGAAAACGTATTGGTCGCGACGGGTCGGCAGGTTCAGATTGGGCTTTTCGATGAAGCCGTTTATCTTGATTCCATCCTGTTCGACGGCGATCGGCAGCAGCGATGCGAGGAAGTCGGACGAGAACAGTTCCAGCACCCGGTCTTCAAGCCGTTCGCAGGGCGGAAGCCGGCAAACTTCGCGACCGTCGCAGATCAAGGTGAAACCGATCTGGGGATGCGCCAAGGCGTGGGCGGTCAACACCTGACGGATGTGGCTTTCTTCGGTGGCGGTGGACCGCAGGAATTTCTGCCGGGCGGGGACGTTGCAGAAAAGATCGCGCACTTCCACGAGCGTACCGGGGGGCGTGCCGGCCGACCTCACTTCGGCGATGGTGCCGGCGTTCACCTGTATGAACGTGCCCTCGTCTTTATTGTGCGCGCGGGTGGTCAGCGAGAAGCGCGACACCGAGGCGATGGACGGAACCGCTTCGCCGCGAAAGCCCAAAGTGTCGATGTTTTCGATGTCTTCCACGTCCAGGATCTTGCTGGTGGCCTGCCGTTCCAGGCAGAGCAGGGCGTCGTCGCGGTCCATGCCGCATCCGTCGTCCTGCACGGACACGAGCTTCCGTCCGCCCTGCACCACCGAAAGCCGGATATTGCGCGCACCGGCGTCGATGGCGTTCTCCAGCAGCTCTTTGACCACCGAGGCCGGACGTTCCACCACTTCGCCGGCCGCGATTTTGTTGGCGACGTGGACGGGCAGCACCCGGATATGGCCATCGCGCCTAGAAGTCAAGGGAAATGTTCTTTCTCAAGTAGGTGGGTTCGTCCACGTTTTCGCCGTGCCACAGAGTGCTTTCGCTGTTCTGGAAGCGTCCGCGCAGCATGGCGCCCGGCGCCAGCACCGACTGCACTTTGCGCGACCGGGCGGCGGATTCGTCGAGTTTGGTGAATTCGAACAGCATCGTCACCACCGAAATCCTGCCGGAGAATGTCACTTCGTCGTTCACGGTGGCGAGCTCGAACTGCGCCGTTTCCCCGAACGCCTTGCGGATGCCGCCGGCAAGGGTGCCGATTTCCGTGAGCCGCAGATCGTCTCCGGCCAGCACTCCGCACAGGATGGCGCGGATGGAGGCGGATCTGGCCGACAGCGATTCGCTGGACAGAAGCGCATCCAGCGCCTGGGCGGCGCGATCGGGACCTTCCGCCTCCACAGCGGCGAATCTTCCGCGTCCAGCCCGCGACAGCACGTGACGCAGACGTTCGGCGTCGAGCCGGATATAACCTGGCGTCTCGAGAAGCCGCCAGAACAGCGTCACGCCCTGCGAAAGCGTCTTTACGGCCCGGTCGAACGCCAGCTTCATGTTGTCGGAGGCGGACGTCAACCGGTCGAGCGGAAGGAAGAAACTGGTGCTGGCGGCGTCCTCGATCATCCCCATCACGCTGCGCGATTTGCGCTGCCGGTCGTCCCCCTCGAACGCGAACGGCGTGGTGGCGAAAACGATGGAGGGGATGCTGCGCTTGGCGAGCCGCTTCAGGATCTCCAGCGTGGCGCCGCCGCCGGTGCCGCCGCCGAGCGAAGTGACGATCACGGCGATGCGCACGCCTTCGAGCGAAGGATCGAGCGAAGAGATCGATTCTTCCACCGCCATCCGGGCCGCCACGATATCGCCGCCGGAGCCGCGTCCGGAAAGCCGGTTGCCGCCCAGAAGCACGAAATCGCCGCCGAGCTGTCCGGTGGTGGCGTCGGTGTCGCACAGGACGTGGCGGATCGAGCCGTCGAAATTGCCGGCGATCAGCGAGGCGGTGCGACAGCCCGAAGTGCCTACGCCGATCATTAGCATGGTGTTTGCGGAGTTCACCGGAAAATCCCTTTCAGCGTGTCGAAGAGCGAATGCTCCTCGTAGTTCTTGTGTGCATAGATGAGGGCGCCGGCGATCGACGCGAACTCGGCGGGAAACTCTTCCTTTTCCAGTCCGTCGATGTAGAGCGGCTTGCCGATGCGCACGGTGGTGCCGATTTCGCGCTGCAGCATGAGGTCGATATCCTTGAGCCGCGCGCCGCCGCCGGTGATGACGATGCCGGAGTGGAGCCGGTTGATGAGATCCTGCTCTTCCAGTTTCTCGCGGATCATGGCGATCATTTCCTTGACCCGCGCATTGACCACGATGTTGACGGCGCGGCACGAGATCGAGCGGGCGTCCATGCCGGGAGTTGAAGGGTCGACGGTGATGCGGTCTTCCTCCTCCAGACTGGATACGACGGCCGAAGCGTGTTCGCGTTTGAGCATTTCCGCACGGGCGTTCGACAGCTGGAACGCCTGCGCGAGATCGTTGGTGATGTGGTCGCCCCCCACTCCGATGGCGCCGGTGGTCACGAGATAGCCGTCGGAATAGACGGCGTATCCGGTGGATCCGCCGCCCAGATCCAGCACCAGCACGCCGTTCTTCTTCTCGTGGTCCTGCAGTACCGCTTCGGCCGCGCAGGTGCAGGCGAAGAGCGGATCGCGCAGTTCGAGATGCGCCGCTTCGGCCGCGGTGCGGGCGTCTTCGATGCGGTTCTTGTCGGCCGAGATGCTCAGTACGTTCAGTTTCAGTACGTGGCCGGCGATGTTCTTGGGACTCAATATCCCGCCGCGCTGGTCCACGCAGAAGTCCTGTTCGATGATGTCGAGCCCGATGCGTTCGCCGCCGCCGGGAGTTAGCTGGTGGGCGTTGGCTATGACGTTTTCGATATCTTCGTCGGACACGGTCTTGTTGTTGACCGCGATAGTGCTGGAGAGCTGGTCGGCCGACACGTGCTGGCCGTTGACCACCAGAAAGGCGTTGGCGATATCGATGGATCCGCCTTCCTTCTTGGCGGTGCGCTCGATCTCGCCGATGACGCCGCGGATCGACTGCTTGGCCTGTTCGATATCGGTAATCTGCGATTTCCGCACCCCGGAGGACGGAATGGACGCGAGCGAGGTGACGGTCAGCTGTTTGCCGGTCTCGCATTCGGCGACCGCCAGCACGGTGCGGGTGGTGCCCAATTCCAATGCGGCGTAGATATTGTAGCTCATTGTATGGTTTCCTTGGTGTCGGCGTAGACGCGATCGGGTTCGGTGGCGTTCCAGATGACGGAAATGCCGGTCAGCCGGGCATTGATGGCGTCGCGCAGGTTGCGCATCACTTTCAGCATTTTGTCCTGGGTGCGCGGCGAAGGATTGTCCATTCCTTCCCACGCAATCTTGGCTTTCTGGTAGTTGCCCAGCGTCACCAGCAGGAAGTCGGGCTTGCAGGCGTCCGCCTCCCGGATGCCCAGTTCCTGGAACTCCGCGTCTTGCGCGGATTCGAGCAGTCTCAACGCCGCTAGCGAATGGCCCTCGAGCCTTTTGCCGATCGCCGTTCCGGGCGCGGCCGATTCGCGGACCATCGGCAGCATATCCACTCCGCGCCGGCACGCGAACACCACGCCTTCGGTGTCGGCCACCTTGCCGCTCCATTGCTTGACGTCGTGGATGCCGATCCGCACGACCGGTTCGCGTTCGGTGATGGTGATGCAAACCTGATCCGGCAGGCGCTTCGCGATAGCGATGGACCGGATGGTGGGATATTTGGCGAGCACGTCCCTGCGCCGCTCTTCGAAATTGATTTCCCACAGATTGGCGCCTTTGCGGATGCCGAACGCCTCGCGGATCGCATCGGGCGGAACCATTTTGCCGGTGGTCGTAACCTCCACCTGCAAGGTGGGGTCGTGCACTTCGCATTGCTGGATCCAGATTTCGCGCAATTTGCCGTACGCCAGCGCCAGACCCGTGCAGACCGCGGCCATCAGGACGAGCGCCGCGACGAACAGCACGCCTTTGACGTTGCGCGGTTTGATCACTTTGTTTCTGGAGTATTGCCGCTTACTCATGGTCGTAATCCGCCTTTCCCAGAATCTTGTCGCACACCCCGGCGAAGGAGAGTCCGGTCTTCATGCCGGCCTTGGGTACCAGCGAGTGCGAGGTGAACCCCGGCGAGGTGTTGAGCTCCAATACGTAGCATTTGCCTTCCGGCGTCACGCGGAAGTCCACCCGGGTGACGCCCCGGCATCCGATGGCCTCGCAGGCGGCCAATGCGAGCCGCTTCAGTTCGGCGCAAAGGACGGGATCCTCCAGGAACGGATAGCGCGTTTCCTGGCTCAGATACTTTTCCTCGTAGCCGTACCAGCCGTCCTTGGCCACGATCTCGATAACCGGCAGCGCCTCGCCTCCGATCACCCCCACCGTAGTCTCGATGCCGGGGATGAACGCCTCCACGAGGATGTCTTCGCCCGACCCGGCCGCCTTGGCCGCTTCGAGCGCGCGCGCCCATCCGGAGGCCTGCGCGACTTTCGAGATGCCGACCGAGCTTCCGTCGCAAGGCGGCTTCACGACCACCGGAAGCGGCAGGGGACAGACGGCGCAATCCGCCTTGACGACCGCCCACGGAGCGGTGGGGATGCCGCGCGCGTCCAGCAGTTGCTTGGTGGCGATCTTGTCCATCGCGATGCGCGAAGCTTCGGCCCCCGGACCCGTGTAGGGAATGCGCAATTTGTTCAATTCCGCCTGTATTCCGCCGGATTCTCCCCATCCGCCATGCAGCGCGATGTATACCTTGTCCGCGCCGGAAAGGTCCACCCCCTCCAGCGAGTCTTCCTTGAGGTCCACGCCCACGACTTCGTACTTGCCGAGACTCTTCAGCGCTTCGACCACGTTGCGGCCGCTCTCGAGCGATACTTTCCGCTCGTTCGACGTGCCGCCCATCAATACAAAAATTTTCTCCATAGTCCTTATATTATATCATAAATTATGATATAATAGTAGATATGAAAGTGCATTTTTTGGGAATCGGCGGAGTGGGCATGGCCGGGCTCGCCGTGCTGATGCGCCATCATGGCCACGAGGTGTCGGGGTGCGACCTCGCACTGTCGCCGCGCACGGACTGGCTCGAACGCGCCGGAATCAAGGTGTTTTGCGGGCACGACGCGGCGCACGTGAAGGATGCGGATCTGGTGGTGGCCACTCCTGCGGTGGACCGCGCTTCGCCGGAATTCCAGGCGGCGAAACTGGTCAAGTTCCGCGGAGAGGTGCTGGCCGGCGAAATGGTCGCAAGGCCTTCGATCGCGGTGTGCGGCACTCACGGCAAGACGACCACCGCCACCTTCACGGCCAAACTGCTCCGGGCGTTGGGCGACGATCCGTCGTGGGTGATCGGGGGCGAAACCGGTTCCTTCCCGGTGGCGGGCATGGGCAATGGTCCCCTCGTAGTGGAGGCGGACGAATCGGACGGAACGCTCATGCTCTACCGGCCCGACATCCTGGTCGTGACCAACTGCGAATACGACCACCCCGACTTCTTCAAGACTCCGGCCGACTATTTCCGCTGTTTCGACGTGGCGCGCGCCAACGCCAAGACGGTGATCGAAAGCGAACAGCTTCCGCTCGAAGGCTGGGACATTCCTTTGGCCGCCCTGCACAACCGCAAGAATGCTCGCGCCGCCATCGAAGTGGCGCTCCGGCTCGGACATTCGCGCGAGGCGATCGAGCGGGTGCTGCCGGAAATCGTGAAGGAACTTCCCGATCGACGGTTCCAGCGGCTGGAAGCCGGAGTCTACACCGACTACGCCCACCATCCCACCGAAATGGCCAACGCCATCGCCATGGCGCGCGAAGCGTGTTCCGGCACGTTGCGCGTACTTTTCCAGCCGCACCGTTATTCGCGCACCCGCGCGCTCCTGCATTCGTTCCCGCCGGCGTTCGTCCAGGCCGACGAAGTGGTGCTCTGTCCCACCTATGCGGCCTTCGAACAGCCGGTGCCCGGCGGCGACATCGCCGATCTCTACCGGGAACTGCGCGAAAGCGATCATCGCTACCGGCTGTATCTCGCCCGCAGCTGTCTCGAAGCATGGACGCATGCGAAGCTCTCCGCCCGTCCCGGCGATCTTACGCTCATCCTGGGTGCGGGCGACATCATCAAAGTGGCCGGAGAACAGCCGCTTCCGCCGAAACGCATCCCCATCGGCATGGGTTCCAATACGTGGCGCAGCGATCTCGTGACGAACGAGACGTATTGCCGCGTCGAGGGTCCGGCCAACATGCCGGGAGCGGATCTGCACATCCCTTGGATGGCCGGCATTCCCGGCACGGTCGGCGGCTGGATCAAGATGAATGCGGGCGCGCACGGGCACGCCATCGGCGAACTCGTGAAGCGCGTCAAGGTGGACGGCCGGTGGATCAAGCCCGAATTCGCCTATCGCTCCAGTTCCATCTCCGGCACGATCGAAGACTTCGAACTTGTCCCGTACGGACGCGACGACGCGGCCGAGCGCGAGTTCCTTGCGAAGCGCAAACGATTCCCGCCCGGCACCAAGGGATCGGTCTTCAAGAATCCGCCCGGCGACTTCGCGGGACGGCTCCTGGAGGCGGCGGGGGCCAAGGATCTGAAGGTGGGCGGCGCGTACGTATGGACGGAGCACGCCAACGTGATCGTGTCCGGCCCGGACGCCGTTCCGGGCGATTTCCTGGCGCTCGCGCGGCTCATGCAACTGGCCGTATTCTTCAAGTTCGGCGTGCGCCTCTCGCCCGAAGTTCGCGGGCTCACGGAATTGCGGGACTAATTTTCCGCTTGCAATTTCCGTCCGGATATGGTATAATATACGTCAACAAAGAAAATTAAGGAGCAAGGCAATGCCTAGAACCGACATCGATTGGGGTTCGCTGGGATTCGGTTTCAGCGATGTCAACTGTCACATACGCTATGTCTGGAAGGACGGGGCGTGGAGCAAGCCGGAGTTTCCGGTCGAGCCGTACATCACCATGCACATCGGCGCGAGCTGTCTCCATTACGGACAGGAGTGCTTCGAGGGGATGAAGGCGTTCCGGCAGAAAGACGGCAAGATCGTCATCTTCCGTCCGGAGGAGAACGCCAAGCGCATGTACCGCACTGCGGTGCGCACCGTGATGCCGCCGGTGCCGGTCGAAATGTTCATCGAGGCGGCGGAAGAGGTGGTGAGGCGCAACGAGGAGTTCGTGCCCCCGTACGGGACGGGCGGCAGTCTCTACCTGCGTCCCTTGCTGATCGGCACGGGTCCGCAGATCGGCGTGGCGCCGGCGCACGAATACACTTTCATGATCATGGTGATGCCGGTGGGCGCCTACTACAAGGGCGGACTCAAGCCGGTGCGGGCGGTGATCCTGGACGATTGGGACCGGGCCGCGCCCAACGGCATGGGCGACGTGAAGGTGGGCGGTAACTACGCCGCTTCGCTCTACGCCCACGAGAAGGCCAAGCGCGAAGGTTGGCCGGTGGAGCTGTATCTGGACGCGAAGACGCACCAGTACGTGGAGGAGTTCTCCACTTCCAACTTCCTGGGCATCAAGGCGGACGGAACGTACGTCACGCCCGATTCGCATTCGGTGCTGCCGTCGGTCACCAACATGTCGCTCAAGGAATGCGCGGCCGATCTCGGCTGGAAGGTGGAGTGCCGCAAGGTCCCCTACGGGGAGATCCGCGAATTCACCGAAGTGGCCGCGTGCGGAACGGCAGTGGTGGTCACGCCGGTGTGGGAGATTACGCGCGGAAGCGATGTGATCAAGATCAGCGACGAAAACACGGTGGGTCCCCACCTCCAGAAGCTTTACGACACGGTCCAGGGCATCCAATACGGCGTATTGCCGGATGTCCACGGCTGGTGCCATGAAGTGAAGATGTAAGTGGCCGTCTGGCGACAGAGGCAGGCGGATCCGGACCGGGTGGCGTCGCTCAAGGCGCTGGGGCACGGCGATATCGTGTCCCGGGTGCTGGCGTTGCGCGGTCAGGATGCGCAAAGCGTGGAGGAATACCTGCGGCCTTCGCTCAAGCGTCTGGCGGCGCCGTCGGAACTGCCGGGCGTGGAGCGGGCGGCGGACATAATCCTCGACCAGCCCGGAGACGTGGTGGTGTTCGGCGATTACGACTGCGACGGCGTTAGCGCCACGGCGATCATGCTTTCGGCGCTGAACGCCATCCGGCCCGGTTGCGCCGCGGCCTTCATCCCCGAACGGCTGAGCGAGGGCTACGGCATGAGCGACAAGGCGGTCGGGCGCATGCTGGAGGAGCATCCGGGCGTAAAGCTGGTGGTCACGGTCGATAACGGCATCGGCGCGCTCAAATACGTCAAGGCGCTCAAGGCGCGGGGCGTGAAGGTGGTCGTGACCGATCATCATCTGGCGGGCGACGATCTGGCGGAACTGGAGTCGGCGGCCGATGCGCTCGTCAATCCCAAAGTGGCCGCGCCGGACAGATTGAGCGATCTTTGCGGGGCGGGCGTGGCGTTCATCCTGGCCGGGGCGCTGGTGGAGAAGGCGCGCCAACGCGGGATCTATTCGGGCCCGGCGATCGGCGGTCCGCTGTTGGTGATGGCGGGTCTCGCCACCGTCACCGACATCATGCCGCTCACGGGACAGAACCGCATTCTGGTGGCCGAGGCGCTCAAGCGGTTCCGCACTTTGGCGCCGGTGGGACTCAAAGAATTGTATCGGCAGGCCGCCAAGTCGATGGCGCCGTCGCTCGATTGCCGCGATTTCGGATTCCTGATCGGACCGAGGATCAACGCGGCCGGACGGATGGGCAGCGGCACGGTGGCGCTCAAACTGATGCTGGAGCGCGACCCGGACGAAGCCGGACGTTTGGCCTACGAGGTGAAGAATCTCAACCATTTGCGCAAATCGGCCGAAGCGGAGATGCTGGCGGCTGCGTCCGGCCAGATTGTGAAGGGCGCGCCGGCGCAGCTCATCGACCTGCCGGACGGCCATCAGGGCGTGGCGGGGATCGTGGCCTCGCGGATCATGGAATCGTGTCCCTTGGGCCCGGTGGCGGTGATCGCGGGCGGACACGGGTCTTGCAGGGCGCCGGACGGGTTCAACGTGCACGATCTCCTTGCCGCGTCGGCGGAGGCGCTTTCGTCGTTCGGCGGCCATGCGCAGGCGGGCGGCTTTTCGGTCAAGCCGGGGGCGATGGAGGAATTCAGGCGGCTTTTCCTCGCGGCGTCTTCGGCGCAGGCGGAGGCGATGGCGGAGGCGGGGACGAGCCCCGGGGTGGTGTGGTACGATGCGGAAACGGATGGACGCGACCTCACGCTCGAGCTGGCGGCGTCGCTCAAGGCGCTGGAGCCTTTCGGCGAGGGCAACGAAGAGCCGGTTTTCCGGTTGTGCAACGCGTATCTGAGCAACGTGAAGACGATCGGTTTCGAGGGCAAACATCTGGCGTTGGAGTTCAAGGAGTCCCGGATTCCCCGGGCGGTGTGGTGGAACGGCAGCGGCAGGCTGGAAGATCTTCGCGCGCACAGTTCGCAGATGGTGGACGTGCTGTTCAAATTGGCGATTTCCGAGTATGGACAGCGCCATGCGGAACTCATGATCGTGGATTTGGAGTATTCGGACAACATAGGGAGCGAATCGAATGGGTGATGTTTTCGGAACGTACGCCTGGCAGGTCCGGACCTACGAATGCGGACCGGACGGCAATGCCACCATGTCTTCGGTCTGCAACTGGCTTCAGGAAGCCGCCAGCCTGAACGCCGAGACGCTTTCGTTTTCGAAGTCCAATTTCGAGGCGGCGGGCGAGAACATCTCCTGGGTGCTTACCCGGCTCAAGGTGCGGATGGCGCGCTTCCCGAAATGGGGCGAAACGGTGTCCATCCTCACTTTCCCGCGCGGCGGACGGAAAATCGTGGCCTATCGCGACTTCGTATTGAGCGGCAAAGACGGCGAGGAGCTGGGCCGGGCCACCAGCGAATGGATGCTGATCGATCTCAAGTCCCGCAAGGTAGTCGCGATTCCCGATAGCGTGTTCGCCGTCGCCAATACGGTTCGCGGTCCCGTTTTCGGCGAGGAGCCGTTGGCGAAACTCCGGTGGGACTGCCGGGAGACGATGGCGGACGCGCTCGTCTTCCGGGCAAGACGCGGCGATATCGATCTCAACGGCCATGTGAACAACGTCCATTACGTGGAATGGCTTCTCGAAGGACGCCCCGACGCCGCCATGCCTTGCCGCGAGCTCGATATCGTCTTCAAGTCGGAAACTCTGGCCGGGGAAGCGGTGCGCGTCGAATCGGTGGAGACGGAGCCTGGCGTATTCCTGCACCGCGTCTACGCCCCCGACGGCCACGATCACGTAATCGCCCGAACCGGCGCATAGCCGCAAATTCGATATGAACAATCGAACGATAGTTTTGTCCGCTGCGGCAATAGTCGCGTGGATGGTGTTGGCACCCGTCTCTCCGGCGTCCGGCTACGATGCGGCAAACTGGGTGGATCCGTTCATCGGCACGGCCGGAACGGGCCATACCTTCCCGGCGGCGTGCGTGCCGTTCGGAATGGTGAAGGCTGGTCCCGACACCGGCACCGGCGACTGGGAACATTGCTCGGGTTATCAGTTCGGCGACCGGGAAATAATCGGATTTTCGCAGACGCACTTGAGCGGCACGGGCTGTCCCGACATGGGCGACGTTTCGATTTTGCCGTTGGGTGCGGGGATGGGCTGCAAAGAAGCCAAGGTGGCGTTCGACAAGGAGAGCGAACAGGCGTCGCCGGGGTATTACGCCGTGACGCTCAGTGACGGCACCAGGTGCGAGATCACGGCCACCGCGCGTTGCGCCTTCTATCGCTTCACCTTTGCGCGGCCCGGCGTCCGGATGCTCGTCAATCTGCCGTCCGGAATCGGCAATCTGCCGCGCGAATCGTGGGGCGGAGTGAGGATGCGCGAGGCGAAAGTGCGCGACGACGGCGAATCCGGCATCTGCGGCACGTATCTGCGCGATGGCTGGGCCACCGGCCGGCGTGTGGGGTTCGCCATCCGTTTCAGCCGAAACTGGAAGACGCTGCGGCGCGAAGAAGTGGAGCACGAAGGCGAACCTCCGCGTCTGATCGCGGACTTCGAGGTGCCGTCGGGCGAAGAACTGCTCGTCAAGATCGCGCTTTCGGGCACCGGGGCGGAAAACGCGGAGCGCAATCTCGGCGCGGAAATCCACGGCTGGGACTTCGAGGGAACGAGACGTTCGGCCCGGGCGAAGTGGAACGAACTCCTAAGCCGGGTGGAGATCGACGGAACGGACTGCGAGAAGCAGAACTTCTATACGGCGCTCTACCATCTCTTCCTCCATCCCGACGACATTTCGGACTATGGAGAGCGGCCTTTCTACAGCACGTTTTCAACCTGGGACACTTTCCGCGCAGCGCATCCGCTCTATACGATACTGGTGCCGGAACGGGTGCCGGACATGGTCGATTCCCTGCTGCGGCAGGGCGAGCTCACCGGCTATCTGCCGATTTGGCCGCTCGGGGGCGTGGAGACGCAGTGCATGGTGGGCACGCATTCGGTTCCGATTATCGTGGACTGGTTCCTGAAAGAGCGCGAACTCAAGCCAGTCGAAGCGAAAAGTCCCGACCGGATCGCGTATTGGGAAAGGGCGTTTGCGCAGATCAAGGAGACGCTTACGAACCGGCACGAATCGAGACTCAAGGAGCGATGGGATCTATATGACCGGCTCGGCTATTATCCGTTCGACATAATCAAGGGCGAGGGCGTTTCGCGCACGATGGAATGCGCCTACGACGATTGGTGCGCCGGCGTGATGGCCCGCGAACTGGGTCATGGGGAGGATGCGGACTTCTTCTTTGCGCGTTCGCGCAACTGGCGGAACGTGTTCGATCCTGCTCTCGGTCTCGTGCGCGGCAAGGACTCGCAGGGCCGCTGGCGCGAACCGTACGATCCCTACCGGATCGGCCAAGGCGCATACACCGAAAACGACTTCACGGAGGGCAACGCCTTCCAGTACGTTTGGCACGTGATGCACGATCCGGAGGGACTGATGGAGGCTATGGGAGGACGCGAAAAGTTCGTGCAGCGGCTGGATGCGCTCTTCGAGGAACCGGAGGTGGTGGAAGGCGCGGGATTCGACGCGGACGTGACCGGTCTCATCGGCCAGTACGTGCACGGCAACGAACCCAGCCATCACGTGATCTATTTCTATACGCTTGCCGGCCATCCCGAAAAGACGGCGCGGCGCATTCGCGAGGTGTTCGGCAGGTTCTATTCGCCGCAGCCGGACGGGCTTTGCGGCAACGAGGATTGCGGACAGATGAGTGCTTGGTACGTCTTTTCGGCGCTCGGGTTCTATCCCTTCAATCCCTGTGGCGGCGAGTACGTGCTGGGGGCGCCGCAGGTGTCGAAGGCGGTGCTGAAATTGTCGGACGGCAAACGCTTCACGATTTCGGCGGATGATCCCAACGGCAAGCCGCCGGAGGGCGTTTCCATCCGCCATAGCCAAATCATGCATGGCGGCGAGCTGCATTTCCAGTATAAATGACACCCGCCTAGGCTGGGGAGTAAGAATGTCTAGGGCGGGGAGTAAGTGTTTCTAGGCTGGGGAG
>CAMZDY010000016.1 GCA_947305585.1 uncultured Verrucomicrobiota bacterium
CTTCCGAGGCGGCGCTGCGCGCGTCGTTCGTGGTGCCCGCCATCTGCTTCGCGGTAGTGCTGGCGTACGCCCTCGTATTCAGAAAGAAAAGAGTTTAAAGCAAAGGAGAAACAATCATGAGCAATTATCCCAAGGTAGGTATCAGGCCCATCATCGATGGGCGTCGGCGCGGAGTGCGCGAGTCGCTGGAGGTCCAGACGATGAACATGGCCAAGACAGCGGCCAAGCTGATTTCGGACAATTTGAAGTACCCCGACGGCACTCCGGTGGAGTGCGTGATCGCCGATACCACGATCGGCGGCGTGGTGGAGGCGGAGCAGTGCGCCGAGAAGTTCCGCGCCAACAACGTGGGGGTGAGCCTCTCCGTGACGCCTTGCTGGTGCTACGGCACCGAGACGATGGACGCCGATCCCCAGATTCCGAAGGCGGTGTGGGGCTTCAACGGCACCGAGCGTCCGGGCGCGGTATATCTGGCGGCGATGCTGGCCGGTTATGCCCAGCGCGGCATGCCCGCCTACGGCATCTACGGACGGGAAGTGCAGGACGCCAAGGACACTTCGGTGCCGGAAGACGTGAAGGAGAAGATCCTGCGCTTCGTCAAGGCGGGTCTCGCGGTGGCGATGATGAAGGGCAAGAGCTATCTCTCCGTGGGCACGAGCGCCATGGGCATCGCGGGCAGCTTCGTTAACGTGGACGTGTTCCAGGATTATCTGGGCATGCGTCCGGAGAACATGGACATGTGCGAGATCGAGCGCCGCATCGCCGAAGGCATCTACGACAAGGAAGAGTACGAAAAGGCGCTCGCGTGGGTGAAGAAGAACTGCAAGGAAGGCAAGGACTACAACCCGCCCAAGATCCAGAAGTCGCGCGCGGCCAAGGATGCCGACTGGGAATACGTGACCAAGATGGCCATCATCATGCGCGACATGATGAAGGGCAATCCCAAGCTCGTCGAGATGGGCTTTGGCGAAGAGGGCGTGGGCCGCAACGCGATCGCGGCCGGCTTCCAGGGCCAGCGCCAGTGGACCGACCACTGGCCGAACGGCGACTTCATGGAGGCCTTCTGCAATTCGTCCTTCGACTGGAACGGACCCAAGGAGCCGCAGGTGGTGGCCACCGAGAACGACTCGCTGAACGGCATCTGCATGCTGCTCATGAAGCTCCTCACCAACAAGGCGTCGATGTTCGCTGACGTGCGCACCTACTGGAGCGACGAATCGGTGAAGCGTGCCACCGGCAAGGGGCTCACGGGCATCGCCAAGCAGGGCATCATCCACCTTCTCAATTCCGGCAGCTGCTGTCTGGACGCGGCCGGCGGCATGAAGGAGAAGGGCAAGAGCGTCTTCAAGAACTGGTGGGAGGTCACCCAGAAGGACATCGACGCCACGATGAAGAAGACGGAGTGGGTGCCGGCCGGAGTGGAATACTTCCGGGGCGGCGGCTTCTCGTCGTCCTTCCTCACGCCCAAGGGCATGCCGCTTACGATGACGCGCATCAGTATCGTGAAGGGACAGGGCCCCGTGCTCCAGATCGCCGAAGGCTGGTCGGTGGAGCTCGATCCCAAGCAGAACGAAAAGCTCATGCTCCGCACCAATCCGGAATGGCCCTGCACCTGGTTCACGCCCCGGCTCACCGGCAAGGGCTATTTCAAGGACGTCTACTCTGTGATGAACAACTGGGCGGCCAATCACGGCGCCATCGCCTACGGCCATATTGGGGCGGACCTCATCACGCTCGCCTCCATGCTGCGCATTCCGGTTTCCATGCACAACGTACCGGAAGAAAAGGTCTTCACGCCGCATTGCTGGGGACTTTTCGGCGCGGGCGACGATCCTACCGGCGCCGATTACCGCGCCTGCAGGAACTTCGGGCCCCTCTATGCAACCAACAGATAAGGTATATATGAGTATTTCCGGCACCATTACCGCCATGGTCACCCCGTTCGACAAGTCGGGCGCGGTGGATTACGGGCGGCTTCAGTCGATCGTCGAGGAACAGGTGGCGGCGGGCGTGGAGGGCATTTGCGCCGTCGGTACGACGGGCGAGTCGCCCACGCTCAGCCACGAAGAGCACCACAAGGTGATCGAGAAGACCATCGAGTTCGCCAAAGGACGTTGTCTTATCGTGGCGGGCACCGGCGCCAACTCCACCGACGAGGCGGTGAGCCTGACCAAGGCCGCCATCGCGATGGGCGGGGCGGACGCGTCGCTGCAGGTCACTCCGTATTACAACAAGCCCAACGCCGAAGGACTCTACCGCCACTTCATGACCGTGGCGGATCTGGGACTTCCGGTCATCCTCTACAATGTGCCCGGACGCGCCGGCAAGGAGATTCCGCTCGAGGTGGTGGCACGTCTCGCCGCGCATCCCAACGTGGTGGCCATCAAGGAGGCGGCCGGTTCCGTGGAGCGCGTCAGCGCCATCAAGAACCTCTGTCCGGACTTTACGGTCCTCTCCGGCGACGATTCGTTGGCGGTGCCGATGATGTCGGTGGGTGCGCAGGGCGTGATTTCGGTGGCCTCCAACGTGATCCCCAAGGAGATGGGCGACATGGTCCGGGCGGCCCTCCGGGGCGATTTTGTCACTGCCGGACGGATGCATGCCAAGTATTACCCGCTTTTCCACGATCTCTTCATCGACACCAATCCGGTGATGGTCAAAGAGGCGATGGCGATTTTGGGCAAACTTGAGCTTTCGCTCAGGCTTCCGTTGGCCGAAACAACTGCCGCCAATCGCGAGAAAATCCGGGCTACGCTTGCCCGGGTGCTTTCGTGAACAAGGAGAAATTTCATTTTTCCTATTGCAATCGCCGGGAAAATATGGTATAATACATCTATGAACGTGAAAAGAGGCTTTTTGGTTTGTTCGGTGGCTATTGCGGCCGGTTTGCCGCTTTTGGCGGCACAGCCGGCGGCGGTTACGCCCGGCCCCGGTGTCAGGTATGCCACCGATGCCTATCCCGGTTTCGATCTGGAAGACGAAGTGATCAAGCCGGAGAAGAAGACGATCGGTTGGTTCCGTTGGTGGAGCGCGCCCAAAATGGATTCCTCCGCCGCCCAGCTCGCCTGGGCCGAGGAACTGGAGGCCGGGGGCAGTCTCGGTCGCGCCGGTCGCGCCTACGACGCGTTGGTGGGCGAATGGCCCTATTCGCCGGAAGCGTCCGTCGCCCAGCGCAAACTCGCCGATTTGCGCGCCCGGGAAGAGGATTATATTGATGCGGTGGCCGAATATCGTTATCTGCTCGACTTCTATTCCGCCAAGTGCGATTATCCGTCGGTGGCCGCCATCGACTACGATATGTGCGAGAAAATGCGCGAGCAGGGCAAAACGATCATGTTCTTCCGTTTCGCCAACACGGTGGATGTGCGCCGGGCCTACGAGGCGCTGGTGCTGCGGGCGCCGGGTGCGCCGTTCGTGCCGGACGCGATGCTGACCATTGCCGGTTTGCGCGAAGACGAGGACAAGGAAGAGCTGGCGGTCGTCGTTTACGAGAATCTCCGCAATCTCTATCCCAACACCCGTCAGGCGCGCCTCGCCATGCACCGCGAGGCCCAGGCCCGCCGCAAACTGCTGGAGCGTCACGGCTACAACCGCGCGCGCATCCGCGACACCATCGACTTCCTCAAGCTCGCGATCCGGTCCGATTGCACGGTGGACGAGCGCAAGGATTACGTGGCCTGGCTCGAGCAGGCGCGCAAGGAGCTCGACACCGCCACCTACATGGGCAACAAGTTCTACGATTCGCGCACCCGTACCCGCAGAAGCGCCATCAACGCCTACCGGTTGTATCTGGAGGACTACCCCGACGGCGAACATGCCGAAGAGGCCCGGGCCCGTCTGGCGCAGCTGGAGGCGACTGCTTCGCCTACGGATCCCGGATCCGGCCCGGCGGCGATAGCGGCGCAACCGAACCGCACGGCCGACGCTCCCACCCAAGCGGTAGTGCAGCCGGTGCCCAAGCCGGCCGAGAACAGCCCGGTCATCACCACCGACATGACGATCGCTGCGCCCGCCTACGCTTTCGATCCTGAAGCCCCCTATACCGATCCCCAGGCCGTAGATACGACCGAGGGCGAGCCTTATTGGCTCACGGAATACATGGAAGAGCGGGAGCGCCGCGAAGAAGAGGCTTTGCAGCGCGCCAAGGAAGAAAACAAACCCAAATGGTATTATCTCTGGCTGTCAAAATGAGCATCTACATGAAAACCAAACTTTTCGCCGTTTCCGTATTGCTGGCCTGCGCCGTACTTTCCGGTTGCAAGACCGGCTACCAGTGGACCAGCAAGGTTCCGGAGGATCTGCGCACGATCAGCGTTCCCACTTTCCGCAACGAGAGCGGCGTGACGGAACTGGGCGCGGTGGCCACCCGCCAGTTGCTGCGCGAGTTCCAGCGCGAGGGCACGTTCAAGATCCGCCATGTGGGCGATGCGGCCGTGGAGGTTCAGGGCGTGCTGGAGAAATCGGGCCTGAACTATCTGGGCGGAGACCGCAGGGGCGGCGAGCGCTTCAACAACTATTCGTTCACCGTCGAGGCCAAGGTCACGGTGGTGGACAAGAAGCACGGGCGCGTGCTCATCGACAACAAGCCGTACCGTGCCTCCACTTCGCTTTTGGCCACCCAGGATGTCGGTACCGCCAAGCGTGACGCGTCCGGCCGTTTGGCCGACGACCTTGCGCGGCAGATCGTCGATGACGTCCTTGCGATGCCTTGGTGACCGGAACGGAAGGGTTGCGCCATGAGTGAAGTGCATGCGGTAATCGAACTCAAGATAACTCCCCAGCGCGACAGCGGTTTCGGCCGGTTGGCGGAGCGGGTGTCCCGCTTCGAACAGGTGGAGGCCTGCTTCCTGATGAGCGGGGCGTACGATCTTCTGGTGTTCGTGAAAGGGCAGAGCCTGCAGGACGTGGCGCAGTTCGTGGCTCAGGACTTGAGCACCATCGACGGCGTCATCTCCACCTCCACCCATTTCATGCTTAAAACCTATAAAACCCCGGGCTTCATGGCCGCTTCCGGCGATGAGCGTCTGGCGGTGACCCCGTAACCGAAGGAGCTCGACCATGGCAGTAGATCTAGCCCAGAAAGCGCAGAACTTCACCAATCGCGGACGCCAGGCGCTGGAATCCGGCAAGTACGAACTGGCGGTGGACATGCTGATGGAGGCCATCAAGGCCGCTCCCGACGTGCTGGAGACGCGCAAGCTCCTGCGCGCCGCCCAGATCGCCAACTTCAAGCGCAACGGCAAGGCCGGTTTCGGCGCCAAGCTCGGCTACATGATGGCCCGGAGCAAGATCGCCGGTCTCATCAAGAAGGGCGATGCCCGCGGGGCGATGGCGGAGGCGGAAGAGCTCCTCAAGCAGAATCCGCTCGATGCCGACAACATGGAGATCGCAGTCAAGGCGGCCGAAGCGGCCGGCAAGGCCGACCATGCCGCCATCACCATCGAGGCCGCCTACGAATGTTCCAACCGCGATCCGGCCCTCCTGGAGCGCGTGGCCACCTACTATACGATGGCGCAGCGCTGGGACAAGGCGCGCGACGCCTACCAGAAGCTGTCCGAGATGAAGCCGGGCGACCAGCGCGTGATGGCCATGCTCAAGAACGCCGAGGCTCGCGCCACCATGAGCTCGGGTTGGGAAGCCACCGCCGGCAAGAAGGGCGGATTCCAGAATCTAATCGCCAACAAGGAACAGGCCAAGAAGCTCGATCAGGCCAACAAGGCGGTCATCACCGGCGATGACGCGGAAGCGCTCATCCAGGAGAAGCTCCAGCAGATCGCGGCCGAGCCCAAGAACATGAACGCCCGTCGCGCTTTGGCCCGTCTCTATTCGCAGAACAAGCGCTATGCCGAAGCGGTCCAGACGCTCGAAGAGGCCATTCAGGCCGCGGGCGCGATGGATCCCGAGCTAGACCGCATGCTTTCGCAGAACCGCGTGAACTACTACGACCAGCAGATCGCGGCCTTGCGCGAAGCGGGCGACGAAGAGGGCGCCGTCAACATGGAGGCCGAAAAGAACCAGTTCGTGTTCGACGACCTTGCGCAGCGTGTGGAGCGCTATCCGAACGACCTGCACCTCCGCTACGAACTCGGCCTGCAGTACTTCACCTACGAATACTACGACGAGGCGCTGGAGCATCTGCAGTTGGCGCAGAAGAGCCCCAAGGACCGTCTGTGGGCGCTCTATTATCTCGCGATGTGCTTCCTAATGAAGGGCCAGACGGACATGGCCGTCATGCAGCTT
Source organism: uncultured Verrucomicrobiota bacterium (assembly GCA_947305585.1). Taxonomy (GTDB): domain Bacteria; phylum Verrucomicrobiota; class Kiritimatiellia; order RFP12; family UBA1067; genus UBA1067. The sequence goes on from CAMZDY010000016.1 coordinate 6,241, forward strand.
GAAACGGCGCGCGACCAGATTCCCACCATGGACGAGCTCAAGAAGAAGGTCGTTTACCAGTTGGGAATCTGCGCGGAAAGCGCGGGCGATCTCGAAAAGGCGTACAACTACTACAAGGAAGTGTACTCCAACGATGTCGGCTTCGCCGACCTCGCCGACCGCATGCTGGCCGTTTCCCAGGCGCTTAAAGCCCAGGGTTGACGCGTTATTCGCCGCCAAAAATCAGTTCTTCCGCAGGGGGCCGATTGCTTCCCGGCGGAAGAATTTGCTTGACTTTTAGGGGTAAAATATGGTATAATATACACTTATCAATGCAGAAATAGGAAGAAAATCACAAGAGGAAACGATTGATGGGCATAAAAGTGCTTGGAACCGGCAGCTATCTGCCGGAGAAGGTGGTCACCAACGATGACATCGCCAAGTCTCTCGACACCAACGACGAGTGGATCTATTCGCACACCGGCATCCATTCGCGCCACGTTGCAGGACCTAGCGAAACTACGGCCACGATGGGTGCCGAGGCGGCTCGCCGGGCGATGGAAATGGCGGGGGTGGACCCGTTGGAGGTGGGGCTCATAGTGTTGGCCACCACCACTCCGGACTACAACGTGTTCCCGTCCACCGCTTGCGTGGTGCAGGATATCCTCGGGTGCAAGAACGCGGGGGCGTTCGATCTCGCGGCGGCGTGTTCGGGCTTTGTCTATGCGCTCGAGCAGGCACGCGGATTCGTCAATTTCTATCCCGACAAGAAGGCGATCGTGATCGGTGCGGAGACGCTGACGCGCATCGTGGACTGGAACGACCGGTCGAGTTGCATCCTGTTCGGCGATGGCGCCGGCGCGGTGGTGCTGGGCAATGACGAGGCGCCGGGGGTCGCGAGCACCAAGACTACGGCCCATACGATTCTTGGCGCGGACGGGTCGGGCAGCGGTTTCATCACGCGTTCGGGCGGCACCAAGGAGGCGTTGCCCATCAATCCGGAAACGGGCGTGCCGATGCCGGCGCAGCCCATCGTGCCCAAGATGACCCTGATGGGGCACGACGTCTTCGCGTTTGCGGTGCGGGCGCTTTCGCGCGTGGCCTCGCAGCTGTGCGAGCGCATGGGCACCACTCCGGCCGAGATCGACCGCGTGTTCGCCCATCAGGCCAACGGACGCATCATCGAGGCGGTGGCGCGCCGCATGAAGCTGCCGCTGGACAAGTTCTGGCTGAATCTCGAAACCACGGCCAACACGTCCGGCGCCTCGATTCCGATTTCGCTCGATCAGGCGGTGAGGAGCGGGGCGCTCAAGGACGGTATGAAGATCGTGATGGTCGGTTTCGGGTCGGGGCTTACCTATGCCGGCACGTTCTGCACGTGGCCGAATCTGTAAATTTATCAAGAGACTGAAGGAGAAAAATGAAAAAAGTCGTCATAACCGGAATCGGAATGATCACTGCGGTAGGTAACGGCAAGGATGCCACCTGGGCCGCGGTCAAGAAAGGAACCAACGGCATCGGCCGCATCACCAAGTTCGATCCCTCGCGCTGCACCAGTCAGGTGGCGGCGGAAGTGAAGGGATTCGAGGAATATGCCATCGGCGGAGGGCTCGTGGACAAGAAGGCCGCTCGCCACATGGCGCTTTTCTCGCAGTATGCGGTGGCGGCGGCGGTTGAAGCCTGGAAGGATGCAGGCTACACCGAAGAGCGGAAGCCAGATATGGACCGGGTGGGGACGATCCTCGGCGTGGGCATCGGCGGATTGGACGTTACCGGCGACAGCTACAAGGTGCTGTTCGAGCGCGGTCCCGACCGGCTTTCCCCGCTCGCCATTCCCGAGCTCATTTCCAACGAAGCGGCCGGCAACGTGGCGATCACCTTGGGGGCCAAGGGACCAGCGCAAATCGTGACCACCGCTTGCGCCAGCTCCACCGACGCTTTGGGCTACGCGATGGACGCGATCCGGGCCGGACGCGCGGATGTGATAGTCTCCGGCGGTTCGGAAGCGGTGATTCTCGAATTCTGCGTGGGCGGCTTCATGAAGGAGAAGGCGCTGGCCACCAAGTTCAACGATACGCCCGAAAAGGCGTGCCGTCCGTTCAACGTCGATCGCGACGGTTTCGTGATGGGCGAAGGCGCTTCGATCCTGATTCTCGAGAGCGAAGAGCACGCCAAGGCTCGCGGGGCCAAAATCTACGCGGAACTTGCAGGCTACGGCTCCACTTGCGACGCCTACCACATCACGGCTCCCGATCCTTCGGCGGACGGAGCGGTGAAGGCCATCGAAATCGCGCTCAAGGATGCGGGCGTGACGGACAAGACGGAAGTGGACTACATCAACGCGCACGGCACCTCCACCAACCTGAACGACAAGATGGAAACGGCGGCGTTCAAGCGCGTATTCGGCGATTACGCCAAGAGCATCAACATTTCGTCCACCAAGCCGATGCACGGCCACATGCTGGGCGCCACCGGCGCCACGGAAGCTGCGATTTGCGCCTTGGCCATCAATGACGGTTTCTGTCCGGCCACGCTCAACTACGAGAATCCCGATCCGGAGCTGGACCTCAACTACACCCCGAACGTGGGCGTGGAGCGGAACATCCGGGTGGCGGTTTCCACCTCGCTCGGATTCGGCGGACATAACGGTGTTTTGGTACTGAAGAAAGTGTGATCGCAATGGAAATGCCTACATTCAAAAACGTCTACAACCAGCCCGGCATCGAACTGTTGCCGCATCGTCCGCCGTTTCTCTTCGTGGATACGCTGATCGCGGCCGACGAGACGGGCGGCATGGCCGAGTATACCTTCACCGAGGAGAAGAACGATTTCTTCAAGGGTCACTTCCCGGAATTCCCCATCGTGCCCGGCGTGGTGCTGTGCGAAACGATGGCGCAGGCGGCCGGGGCGGCGTTGGTGGCGCGGGGGGCGCTGGGCGAGCAGTCCAGCTTCATTCTCGCGTCCATCGAGAACGCCCGCTTCAAAAAGCCGGTCCGGCCCGGCGACAAGCTGGTGACGATCGCCACCAACGAAAAGGTGGGCCGCGTGATGGGCATTTTCAGCGCCAAGGGCTACGTCAACGGGGAGCTCGCGGTGGAATGCTCGGTCAAGTGCATGATCGGTCCCAAGAACTACGACAAACTGAAATGACAAGGACGGAAAATGATCCACATCGTAGGCGCAGACGACAAGAAACTTAGGGAATTCATCAAGCGTCCGGCTTTTCCGGCGGAAGCGGAAAAGGTGGCGGCGGAGGTCTTGAAGGATATCCGGGAAAAGGGGGATGCGGCCGTCGCCAAGTATGTGGAGAAGTTCGAGGGTGCCAAGCTGAAGCCGTCGCAGTTCCAGCTCAAGAACTTCAATTTTTCCAAGATGGACAAGACCATCCAGCGCGCGGTCAACGACGCCTACGTGCGCGTGATCAATTTCTCGCGCGCTTCGCTTAAGCAGCGTTGGGAGATCGGCACCCCGAAGGGCGGCAAGCTGGGCGAGTTTTTCACTCCGATGGATCGGGTGGGCGTGTACATTCCCGGCGGCACCGCGCCTTTGGCCTCCACCGCCATCATGACGGTGGCGCTGGCCAAGGCGGCCAACGTAAAGGAAATCGTGGCATGCACTCCCGCGGGCAAGACGGGCGAGGTCAATCCCGTCTTGCTGTACGCGCTCAATCTGGCCGGCGCCACCGAAATCTACCGGGTCGGGGGCATCCAGGCCATCGGCATGATGGCGTTCGGCACCAAGACCTGCCGGAAAGTGGAGAAGATCGTAGGGCCGGGCAACGCCTATGTCACCGCGGCCAAGCGCCAGGTCTTCGGCTATGTGGGCATCGATCAGGTGGCGGGTCCGAGCGAGATCGCCATCATCACCGACGGTTCCGTGTCGATCCGCTGGGTGGCGGCCGACCTGCTCAGCCAGGCCGAGCATGGATCGGGGATGGAAAAATCGCTCTGCGTATGCACGTCGCGCCGGTATGCCGACACGTTGCGCAACGAGATTCTGCGGCAGGCGGAGACGTTGGGGCGCAAGGCGCTGGTCAAGCGGGTAATCGATGCTGGCGGCATCATGATCGTCACGGTGAAGAGCGTTCTGGACGGCATGAAGATAATCAACGAATTCGCGCCGGAGCATCTGGAGCTGCTGACCAAAAACCCCAATGACGCGCTCAAATGGGTCCGTAGCGCCGGAGCAGTGTTCGTCGGACAGTGGACGCCGGAACCGGCCGGCGATTTCGTGGCCGGGCCGAGTCACGTGCTCCCCACCGGAGGCGCGGCCAGCATGTTCAACGGGCTCGTGCCGGACGATTTCCGTCGGCGGCACAGTTACGTGAACTTCACCCAGGCCGATTTGGCCGACACGCTTTCCACCATCAAGACTTTCGCCGAGGTCGAAGGGCTCGATGCCCACGGCAAAAGCGCGGCCATCCGTTTCGAGCGTCCGTTATGAAGTGGTTCTACGATCGCGCGTACGGTCTGGGCGCGGGATTCGCCGCGATGCTGTGGCCGTTCTTCGGCAAGCGCAGGCGGCTGGCGATCGATAACGTACTCAAGTGCGGCATCACGGCCGATCCTAAAGAGGCGGCGCGGATCGCAAGACAGAGCTGGTGCCATTTGGCGGGGCACATCATGGAAGCGCTGTTTGTTCCGAAAGTGATTACGCGGGAAAACTGGCGCGAGCATCTGGACGTAACGACCGATGCGAGCCCCGAAGCGGTGAAACTGCTGCTTGAATCGCCCGACACCCCGATCATTCTCGCCAGTTCCCACCATGGCGTGTGGGAGGCGGCCACCAACATGATAAGTTTCGTGCGGCCGATGATCGCAATCGCCCGGGTGATGAACAGCAGGTTCGTGCAGAATTGGCTCAAGAAACATCATTTCCGTGGTAATATCACGGTTATCGACAAGAATCACGGCTTCTCACCCGATATCATGACACAGTGGAAGCAAGATTGCGCGGCGATGACGATTTTGATGGATCAGCATACGGCCGGCGGCATGCAGCTGGAGTTTCTGGGGCGTCCCGCGAAGACGTTCACTTCGGTCACTCGGCTGGCGATGCGCTACGGCTACCCGATAGTGGTGGGGTCGTTCGTGCGCATAGCGCCGTTCAAATATCGCCTGGTCGGAGGTGCGCCGTTGAGATTCGGCAAGAACGAAGACAAGGCCGCCGCCACCCAACTGCTCAACGACCGGCTTGGCGAGGCCATCCGCAAATATCCCGAACAGTATCTCTGGGCGCATAGGAGGTGGCGGTAATGGTTTTGGACATCATCTGTCTGGCGCTTACCTTCGTCTTCTTTTGGTCGATGACGGTGGTGCTGCTGGGCTTGGTGAAGCCGTCCAAAATTTATCGCAAGCGTCAGAAAAAGTTCCATTTCACCGTGCTTGTATGTGCGCGGAACGAAGAGAACGTGGTTGCGTTCCCGGTGAAGACGTGTCTCGAGGCCAACTATCCGTCCGGCAAGATCAAGGTGGTGGTGCTGGCGGACAATTGCACGGACGCTACGGTTCAGGTGGCAAGGCTTTCCGGCGCTGAAGTGTGGGAGAAAACCACGCCCAGCAAGGGCAAGGGCGACGTGCTCAGCTGGGGCATTTCGCAGATCAAGGATGCGGAAGCCATCGCGGTGTTCGATGCCGACAACCAGGTGGACCGCGAGTGGTTCAATATGGTCAACGATGCCTTGCAGAGCGGAGAATCGGTGGTAACCGGTTGCCGCCACTCCTCCAATCCGCACGCGAATGTAATCAGCGGCTGGTATACGGCGTATTGGGACGTGATGAACGAACTTTCCAACCGGGTGCGTACCAATCTGGGGCTCTCCGGCAAACTTACCGGCACCGGCTTCGCCTTCAAGTACGATGTGGTGCGCCAACAGGGCTGGAACACCCGGACGCTCGTGGAGGATGTGGAGTTTTCCGTCCAGTGCAACATCAACGGCGGACGCATTTCTTACGTGCCCGATGCCGATTATGCCGATGAGCAACCGGAGAATTTCCGGGCGATGTGGCGGCAGTTGCGACGCTGGGCTACCGGCGGTTGGCAGGTGGCGCGTTATTACGCATGCCCTTGGGCGCGGGCGATGTTCCGCAAGCCGAGTTTGAGGCTGTTCGACAGCTATTTCGCGATTTTGACCGGCATGAGCGTGGCGTTCGTGCATTTTTCCAACATCCTGGCGTTGGCGGTCAACCGCAACTGGCACTTCTTCTGCAGCGTGCTGGGCAGCGTCATCTTCATGAGCTGGTTCATGGGCTTTTCGGCGGTGGCGCTCTCCAAAAAGGGCGGCAAGCCGGGATGGCTGGCCATCATCACCTTTCCCGTCTTTTCGTTGATTCTCTCCGCCTCGGTGCTCGTCACCCTGGTCTACCCCACCAAAAGCTGGAAACCAATAGCCCATGGCAACTGAATTCAAACTTTCCGATCCTTTCGGCAGCGCGCCGGTGGAGCCGCCGTTCAACCAGTCGGTTTCGGCGGGAGTGCCTTGGAATAGATTGCCGGTTACGCGCCGGTATACCCTAGGCCAATTGTTGGACCAGACGATCGCGCGCTGCGGCGAGAACGATGCGCTGGTACTTGCCGATCGCGATTACCGGCTCACCTGGTACGAGTTCGGCGAGGAGGTGGACCGGGTGGCCAAGGGCTTGATGGCGCTTGGAGTGGGGTACGGCGAGAAAGTGGCCATATGGTCCACGAATGTGCCGCACTGGATCGTTCTCATGTTCGCCACCGCCAAGATCGGCGCGATCTTATTGCCGCTCAATGTAAACTACAAGTCGGCCGAGATTGACTTTGCGCTGAAGCAGTCGGATGCGGAGAATCTGTTCGTTATCGACGGTTATCGCGATTGCAGCTATATCGATGTCTTGAATTCGCTCATCCCGGAACTCAAGACCTCCATCCGGGGCAATTTGACCTGCCGGCGCTTTCCCCGGCTGAAGCGGCTTTTCTATCTGGGTCCGGAAAAACACCGCGGATTTTATTCGCTCGACGAACTGAAGTCGCTTTCGGCCTCGGTCCCGGACGAGGAGTACTATGCCCGGCAGGAGCTTTGCCGGGTGGATGACGTGGTCAACATGCAGTACACGTCCGGCACCACCGGTTTCCCGAAAGGCGTGCAGCTCACCCACTTCAACATCGCCAATGACGGCTTCTGGATTGGGGCGTGCCAGAATTTCTCCACGCGCGACCGAGTGTGCATTCCGGTGCCGCTCTTCCATTGTTTTGGATGCGTGCTGGGCGTTATGTCTTGCGTCAACCACGGCGCCACGATGGTGCTGCTCGAGAAGTTCAACCCGAAAGACATGCTTCAGGCCATACACAAGGAGCGTTGCACCGCCACCTACGGCGTGCCCACCATGTACATAGCCGCGTTCGACCGCGACGACTTCAAGGATTACGACCTTTCTTCGCTCCGCACCGGCATTATGTCGGGCGCGGCGTGTCCCGTGCCCAGGATGGAGCAGGCGCAGAAGTACATGCCGGAAATCACCATCCCCTACGGGCTTACCGAGTCCGGTCCGGTGATGACCATGACGCGGTACTTCGAGGAGTCCACCGTGCGCAAGTGCACCACGATCGGCCAGGCGTTGCCGGGCATCGAGGTGGCTATCATCGATCCGGAAACCAAGGATCTGGCGCCGATCGGCGTGGACGGCGAAATCTGCTGCCGCGGCTACAACAACATGAAGGGCTATTACAACATGCCCGAGCAGACGGCCAAGTGCATCGACGAAAACGGCTGGCTCCATTCCGGCGACGTGGGCCACATGGACGCGGACGGCTACTATTACATCACCGGGCGCATCAAAGACCTTATCATCCGCGGCGGCGAGAACATCAGTCCCAAGGAGGTGGAAGACTTCATCGCCACCATGCCGGGAGTGCGGGATGTGGCGGTGGTCGGCTGTCCCTCCAAGAAATACGGTGAACAGCCGGCCGCCTTCGTGATCGCCCAGCCTGGCGTGGAGCTCACGGCCGGCGACATCGAGGCTTTCTGTCGCGACAAGATCAGCTGGTTCAAGATTCCCAAGTACTACCAATTCGTCGAGAACTTCCCGCTGACCGCTTCGGGCAAGATCCAGAAATACAAACTGCGCGAAACCGCCAAGGAACTCTGGCCCGACGCGTAAGAACGGGATGCAGGCCGCTTGGATAGTGGGCGCGGACTTGCCGGAATATATGCGGCAGGTGATGAATTCGCTGGCGCTGAAGCCGCGGACGCTGTTCGCCAAAGTCGAAGGCGCTTCGGGCGAATACGACTTCAACGGCCAATTTGGCGGCAGGTATCTGGCCGAACACCCCATCCCGCTCGCTTTTGCGCCTGATCGTCCGGTCTATCTCCTTTTCCGGCCGACCACCGGCGGACGCTTCAAGGTGTTCAATATCCCGCGCGTCCCACTTGTCACACACTTTTGTCACAGATTGACACAGATATGGGGCGAACAGTAGTGGCACAATGATTGCTTACACTTTGGTGTCGCCAAAGACTGCGACAAGAAAGTGAGTAAACAACTATGGCAAAAGTACTAGGAATCGATCTTGGAACTACCAACAGCTGCATGGCTGTCATGGAAGGTGGCGAAGCTACCGTAATTCCGAACAAGGAAGGCGCGCGCACGACGCCCTCAATCGTGGCATTTACGAAAACGGGCGAAATTCTCGTGGGTCAGGCGGCCAAGCGTCAGGCGGTCACAAACCCCAAGAGCACTATTTATTCCATCAAGCGTTTCATCGGGCGTCGTTTCGAGGAAATGACGGATGAAATCAAGATGGTGCCTTACGAGGTGGTCCGCGCCGACAATGGCGATGCGGCCGTCCGTGTCAACGGCAAGGTCTACACGGCGCAGGAAATCAGCGCCATGATTCTGCGCAAGCTCAAGGAGGATGCCGAAGCGTTCCTTGGCGAGAAGATCACCGAAGCGGTCATTACCGTTCCGGCCTACTTCAACGACCAGCAGCGCCAGGCTACCAAGGATGCAGGCAAGATCGCCGGGCTCGACGTGAAGCGCATCGTCAACGAGCCTACGGCCGCCTCTTTGGCTTACGGGCTCGACAAGAAGAAGAACGAAAAGATCGCCGTTTACGATTTCGGCGGCGGCACGTTCGATATTTCCGTCCTCGACATCGGCGACGGCGTTTTCGAAGTGAAGGCCACCAATGGCGACACGCATTTGGGCGGTGACGATCTCGACCAGGCCATCATGAAGTGGATGATCGATGATTTCAAGGCGGCGCAGGGGGTGGACCTCGGGGCCGACACGATGGCGCTGCAGCGTCTCAAAGAAGAGGCGGAGAAGGCCAAGTGCGCGCTCTCCAGCGCCACCACCTACGATATCAACCTGCCGTTCATCACCATGAACGCCTCGGGTCCCTTGCATCTCACCGCCACGCTTACGCGCTCCAAACTGGAGACGCTCACCATGGATCTGGTGAACCGCACGTCCGAACCGTGCCGCAAGTGCATGGCCGATGCGGATCTCTCGAGCGTGGACGAGGTGGTGCTCGTCGGCGGGCAGACGCGCATGCCGCTGCTGCAGGAGAAGGCCAAGAGTCTCTTCGGCAAGGAGCCCCACAAGGGCGTGAACCCCGATGAAGTGGTGGCCATGGGCGCCGCCATCCAGGGCGGCATCCTGAAGGGCGAAGTGAAGGACGTGCTCTTGTTGGACGTGACCCCGCTTACCCTCGGCATCGAAACCCTGGGCGGCGTGCTGACCCCGCTTATCGAGCGCAACACCACCATCCCCACCAAGAAGAGCCAGGTGTTCTCCACTGCGGCCGACAACCAGCCCGCCGTCACGATCGCCATCTTCCAGGGCGACCGCAAGATGGCGCGCGACAACAAGAGTCTCGGCAACTTCAATCTGGACGGCATCCCTCCGGCGCCTCGCGGCGTGCCGCAGATCGAGGTCACGTTCGACATCGACGCCAACGGCATCCTCAACGTGACGGCCAAGGATCTGGGCACCCAGAAGGAGCAGAAGATCACCATCACCGCCGCCGGCGGTCTCTCCAAGGAAGAGATCGAAAAGATGCGCAAGGACGCCGAAGCCCATGCGGCCGAGGATGAAAAGCGCCATGCCGAGGTGGAGGCCCGCAACAAGGCCGACGGTCTCGCCTTCCAGGTGGAAAAGACGCTGAAGGACGCGGGCGACAAGATCGCCGCCGACAAGAAGAAGCCGGTGGAGGATGCGCTCAAGGCGCTCAAGGACGAGCTCGCCAAGAATCCGCCCGCGCCCATCGCCGACATCAAGGCCAAGGAAGAGGCTCTCATGAAGGCCATGGAGCCGGTGGCGCAGGAGATGTACGCCAGCGCCCAGGCCGCGCAGCAGCAGGCCCAGCAGCCCGGCGGCGCTTCGTCCGAGCCGCCCAAGGCCGACGAACCCAAGAAGGAGAAGGGCGGCGACGACGTGGTCGATGCCGACTTCACCATGAAGTAACCGGAAAATCTCTAAACTGAAAGGCAACAACAAAATGAAGATCAGACCTCTAGGCGACCGCGTGCTCGTCGAGCCGCAGGAAGAAAAGGAACAGACGGTGGGCGGGATCATCATCCCCGATACCGCCAAGGAAAAGCCCATGCAGGGCAAGGTTGTCGCAGTCGGCAAGAAGACGGACAAGGACGGCAAGGAAGTCGCTTTCGACGTCAAGCCGGGCGACACCGTCCTCCTGCCCAAGTACGGCGGAACCGAAGTCAAGCTGGACGGAGTCAAGTATCAGCTGGTGCGCGAAGAGGATCTCCTCGGCGTGCTCGTGAAGTAAGACTGAAAGGAACAATGCAATGGCAAAGCAGATCAAGTTCGATGCGGAAGCCCGCCAGAAGATCCTCGCGGGCGTGGAGAAGCTCTCCAGCGCGGTCACCTCTACCCTCGGCCCCTCCGGCCGCAACGTGATTCTCGACAAGAAGTTCGGCTCGCCCCAGATCACCAAG
>CAMZDY010000017.1 GCA_947305585.1 uncultured Verrucomicrobiota bacterium
ATCATCTTGAACTTTTCCATAATGTCTCCTTTGGAGAATTTACGATTTATGATTTTCGATTTGCGATTGTATTGGGTAGGATTTACCGATTTACCGATTTACCGATTCCCCGATTTACCGATTGGGGAGTTTTGGAGTTGGGAGTGGTGGAGTGTCTGCACTTTCTCCTTGCAATTTCCACCAAGATATGATATAATATATGATAACAAGATCAAAACTTGTCAAAAGAGTGGCGAAAATGATACTGAATTGACATGAAACACTTTGAGAATCTTGGTCTGACCTTGATTCTCATTTTGGGAATGACTTGAAAACCGAAAGGAGCGGGAGATGAGCGTGAATAAGGTTTCGATAAGATTCTTCAACGATCGGGAAATTCGTGCGGTATGGGATGATGCCGCAGCGAAATGGTGGTTTTCGGTTCTTGACGTTGTCGGGGCTTTGAACGGCGAGCCTGATTATGTGAAAACTCGTAACTACTGGAAGTATCTCAAGGCAAAGCTAAAACGGGAGAAATCCGAGTTGGTTAGCGCCACTACCCAACTGAAACTTGCCGCAGCAGACGGGAAGCGCTACAAGAGCGATGCTCTTGACGCAGATGGTATAGTCGCTATCGCAAAAGCGATGCCGAACAACCGGGCTGCGGCTTTTCTGGACTGGTTCCTGTATTCTGACAATACGATTGATGCAAAATCCAAGCAAAAGGCGTATGCGCTTTTTGAGAGTGGCATGTTCGAGTCGATTGAGTCGGGAACGGTGAAGGGGCTGCAGCAGATACACGCTTATCTCTTTGGCGGGCTTTACGATTTTGCGGGACAGATCCGGACGAAGAACATTTCAAAGAGTGGATTCACCTTTGCCAACGCCTTGCATCTTTCGAAAACGTTGTCCGTAATCGAGCGGATGCCGGAGACGACATTTGATGAGATTGTCGACAAATACGTGGAAATGAACGTGGCGCATCCGTTCATGGAAGGGAACGGACGCTCGACGCGCATTTGGCTGGATTTGATGTTGAAACACTCGCTAAAGCGGTGTATTGATTGGAGCTTGGTGGACAAGCGAGTCTATCTTGCCGCGATGGTGAAGAGCGTGGCATCGTCGGTGACGCTCAAGCGGCTTTTGAAAGGTGCTTTGACGGACAAGATCGATGATCGCGAGATGTTCATGAAGGGCATCGATTATTCCTATTACTACGAGGAGCCCTAAGCTGTGCAGATCATCATCGAGCGTGTCAGTGGGGTCTGACCCCAGGGACGCTGCTGACGGGCCTAAAGAATTTACCGATTTACCGATTTATCGATTTACCGATTGGGGAGTTTGGGAGTTGGGGAGAGAGGGAAAATGTGCAAATGTGCAAATATCCAGGTCCAATATCCAATACCAATGGGAAGGAGTTGCTTCCGCTTGGGGGAGTTTTGGAGTTGGGGAGTTTTTGCACTTTCCGCTTGATTTTCGGGCGGGAATATGATATAATATTCAACAATGACGGCGAATACCGTCGGAAAGGACCTGAACAATGAGAGATCTCTTCATAGTTGGCGCAGGCGGCCTTGGACGCGAGGCGGTCTGGACGGTTGAACGCATCAACAAGGCGGCGCAGCAGCCGTTGTGGAATGTGATCGGCTTCGCCGACGACGATCCCAAGAAGGCCAAGGGCAATTTCGAGGGCTATCCCATGCTGGGTTCGTGCGAACAGGCGAGCAAGGATTATCCGGGCGCGAGCGTGTTCGTGGCGATCGGCGACAACCAGATCCGTCGCGACATCTACCGGAGACTGCGCGGACACGACTTCCCGGCGCTCATCGATCCTTCGGCGCAGGTGTCGCCCACGACGGAGTTCCGTCACGGCACGTACATCGCGTGCGAGGCGGTAGTGAGCGTGGGCACCGAGATCGGCAAGTTCGTGATCATCAACGCGAGGGCGGGCGTGGGCCACGATTCGGTGGTGGGCGACTTCTGCAACATCTGTCCCGGCGTGACGCTTTCGGGCCACACGACGCTCGAAGAGGACGTGATGATGGGGTCCAACAGCTGCACGGCGCCGGGCATGAAGGTGGGCAAGGGCGCGCAGGTGTGCGCCGGCACTCCCGTCCTCAAGAACGTGGAGCCGGGCACCACGCTGTCGCCGTTCGGGTCGCTCAAAGCCTGATGAAGTGGATAATATATAACGCCCTGTTCGGCGTTGTATATCCGTTCCTCCTGCCCGGCTTCCTGCTGAGGATGGCCAGGCGGGGAGGCTACCGGGCGCGCATGGGCGACAGGTTCGCACTCTATCAGCAGGATATACTTAAGCGGCTCAAGGCGCATTCCGGCTGGATCTGGATCCATGCGGTGAGCGTGGGCGAAGTGCAGATCGCGGGGCAGCTCATGCGGGAGTGGCGCGCGCAGGATCCGGAAGCGAGATTCTGTTTCTCCACCACGAGCTCGACGGGCTGGAAGATGGCGGAGCGGGAGGTGAAGGAGGGCGACGTCCTCATCTACAATCCGCTCGATTTCCCGAGCTGGGTCAAGAGCGCGCTAAAAATCGTGCGGCCCAAGGCGATCATCCTCACCGAGTCGGAACTCTGGCCCAATTTCATCATGCAGGCGAGGAAGTACGGGATTCCGCTTTACCTCGTCAATGCGCGGGTGAGCGACCGGAGCGCGCCCAGATACAAAAAGGCGAAGTGGTTCTTCGGCGACGTGCTGGGCGCGTTCACGCGGATTTTCGCGCAGAGCGAACTGGACAAGAAGCGGTTGACGGACGCGGGGGCGCCGGAAGCGAAGGTGGAGGTGACCGGATCGTTCAAGTTCGACGTGGCGCGGCGCAACGAGGCGAAGGAGCGCGAACTCTCCAATTGGTGCGGAGGGGGACGGATTCTCTTGGGCGGGTCCACCTGGCCGGGCGAGGACGAGGCGCTCCTCAAAATCTACCGGAAGCTCAAGGAGCGCGGGGACGAGGTGAAGCTGGTGATCGCGCCGAGGCATTTCGAGAAGGCCGACCAGGTGGAGGCGAATATCGTCAAGGCCGGATTCACCTGCGCGAGGCGGTCGAAGGGGACGCAAGGCGAGGTGTGGCTGGCGGACACGACGGGCGAATTGATGGGGCTGTACGGCATCGCCAGCGTGGTGTTCGTGGGCAAGTCGCTGTGCGAGCACGGGTCGCAGAACATGATCGAGCCGTGTCTGTGCGGCAAGCCGACTCTGGTGGGGCCCTACACCGAGAATTTCCGTCCCGTGATGAGCGATCTCAAAGAGGGCGAGGGGATAATCCAGGTGGAGGATTTCGCGGGACTGGAACGGGAGACGCTGCGGCTTTTCGCGAACCGGGCAGAGGCGGAAAAACTGGGCGTCCGGGCACAGGCGGCAGTGGAGCGCCGCAAGGGCGTAGTGCCGCGAGTGGTGAAGTCGATCAGGGAGGCGATAGGATGAAACTCAAGTTTTGGCTGTTGGCGGGCTTGGCGCTGATGATGGCGGGATGCCGCAAGGCGGAGGAGCAGGAGGCGTCGCCCTCGTTCGTGCCGGCGAGGATCGTATCCACCTATCTCGCGATGCTGGAGAAGCCCACCGCCACGCGCTGTCTGCTGGCGGGGACGCGGTGCGAGGCGTACCGCGAGTTTTTCGTGCGGGCGGGTCTCGCGGTGGACGACCAGGACACGGGCAAGGGACGGTACGATATCGTGTTCATCGCGGGCGAAACGAAGCTTCCGGTGAAGAAACTGGCGGAGGAATGGCTTTCGTCGAACGGCGTGCTGGCGCGGGTGACGGACGTGCGGGAGAAGCGGATGGAGGTTTTGGCGGAAGAGTTCCGGGAGCTGGGGGAGGTGACGGGGTCGGCCCATCTCTGGATGCCGGGCATCGAGGATTGGATCGTGGTGGGACGGAAAACCCCGGTCAAGATCAAGCTGTCGGCGATGATGGACATTTTCTCGCGCGAGGGCGGATTCGACGATCTTTCGGCGGCGCAGTGCCTGTCGCTGCCGGAGCTGTTCGCGTCGTATGCGGGCGAACTGGAGGCGGCGATGCCGGCTTTCGGGAACGTGCCGGGCGAGACGTTGGCGAGGCCGCAGTTTTTCGTGACGAAGGACGTGCCGGACATCAACTGGATCGACGTGGGCGCGGACGTGGAGCCGGACATCCTGGAGGAGATGGTCAAGGAGGTGCGGTCCATGCAGATCATCCGCCGGCTCGTGCTGGAGGGCGGGATGCTGGCGGACGAGCAGAAGATCGACGAGGCCACGGACGCCTGGTCGCGCGCGGCGCTGCGCAATCCGCACGACCCGATGCTGGTGGACCGGCTGGAGCGGCTTTGGAAGAACGCGGACGCGTTTTTCCGGGTGGGGAATTTCGCGTTGGCCGCCAAATGCTACGAGACTTATTTGATGATCCGGCCGAACGATTGGCAGAGCGCGGAGGCGCTGTCGTTCTGTCTGATGCAGCTGGGGCAGCGCGAACTGGCCGAAGAAGTGCACAAGAAGGCGATGCGGCTAAGGGACGGGAATGAGGCTAGGTAACCTTTTCACGGCGTCGGCGCTGGGGGTGGGAAACGGCGAGACGTGGCGGAACTACCGGGCGGGCGAGGCGCCGGGGATGGGCGTGATCGAAGGCGACATTCCGGGGCGGCCCATCTGGTTCGGGTGCGTGCCCTACGAGGGCGACAGGCGGCTCATCCGCACCAATCAGCTTTTGGATCTCGCGTACGGGGAGCTAAATGGGGCGATCGAGGGCTTGAAGCGCAAGTACGGCGCGAGCCGGGTGGCGATAGTGTTGGGGGCCTCCAATACCGGCATCGACGAGGCGGAGAATTACGTGGACGAATGGCTCGACAAGGGCGAGAAGCCGGACGCGCTCGATTTCAGCATGATCGAACTCGGCACTCCCGCCCTGTTCCTGCAGCGGCTGGCGAAGACGGAGGGCCCGGTCTATACGGTCAGCACCGCCTGTTCGTCGTCGGCCAAGGCGTTCGCGTCGGCCAAGCGGCTGATCGAGCGGGGGATAGTGGATGCGGCGATCACGGGGGGAGTGGACGGACGCTGCCGGTTCGCGATGAACGGGTTCAACGCGCTCGGGGCGTTGAGCGAAGGGCGGTGCCGTCCTTTGGCGGAGGACCGCGACGGGATCAATCTGGGCGAGGGGGTGGCGCTTTTCACCTTGACGCGGGACGAGGGCGAGACGGAGCTGTGCGGCGTGGGGGAGTCGAGCGATGCGTATCACGCGACGGCGCCGGATCCGGAAGGCAACGGTGCGGAAACGGCCATGCGCGAGGCGATCGCGACTTTGCCGGGCGGACTGGAGGGGGTGGACTACCTCAATTTGCACGGAACGGGCACTTTGGCGAACGACGCGATGGAGATGAAGGCGGTGAGGCGGATTTTCGGGGAGCGCCTGCCCGAGTACGAGTCGACCAAGAATCTGACGGGACATTGTCTCGGGGCGGCCGGCGCGGTGGAGGCGGCGATCTGCCATTTGCGCATCGTGAACGGGGTGAGCCGAAGTTGCGTTTCGTCGAGTTTCGCGTTTGGAGGATCGAATGCCGCAGTTGCCGTACACGCTTGAAGACTTGCTGCCGCATCGCGCGCCGATGATCCTCATCGACGGGATCGAGGAGGTGGATCTGGAGGCGAAGACGCTCACGGCGTTCGTGACGGTGAAGCCGGAATGGAGCAAAAGCCACGTGGCGATCGAGTTCATGGCGCAGGCGTCGGCGGCGCTCGCGGGGTATGCGGACAAAGTGCGGAATCCCGGCCAGGCGGCGCGACCCGGATTTCTCCTCGGGACGCGCAAGATGTCGCTTAGAATTCCGGAGTTCGAAGCGGGCAAACGGTACACGATCGAAGTGCGCAACGAATTCGGCGACGACGAGGCAGGGAGTTTTTCGTGCGTCGTCAAGGATTGGAACGGGAACGAGGTGGCCGATGCGATCATGAACGCGTACCGTCCCCTGAACATCGAAGATTTCATGAAAGGACTGCAGCAATGAACGAAATACAAGTTGGCATCGTGATGGGGTCCGATTCGGACTGGCCGCTCGTGAAGAAGGCCTGCGAGACTTTGGACAAGTTCGGGGTGGGGTACGAAACGCGGGTCATTTCGGCGCATCGCACGCCGGAGGAGGCCATCGAGTATTCGCGCACGGCCGAAGCGCGGGGCCTCAAGGTGGTGATTGCGGCAGCTGGCGGCGCGGCGCATTTGGGCGGTGTGCTGGCGGCAGGGACGGTGCTCCCGGTGATCGGGATTCCGGTGGCGGGCGGCGCCCTGAACGGACTTGACGCCTTGTACGCTACGGTGCAGATGCCGTCGGGAGTGCCGGTGGCCACGGTTGCGTGCGGGAGCGCGGGTCCGGTGAACGCGGCCTTGCTGGCGGTGCAGATCCTGGGCACGGCCGACGCGGGACTGCGCGAAAAATTCCATGCGCACAAGCGCGAGCTTGCGGCGAAGGTGGCGGCGGCGAACGAACGCATCCACCAGTAAAGGAGCGGAGAAATGGCGGGCGAATACCAGTTTTCGCTGATCGACGTAACGAAGCAGGTGGGGACCAAGACGATCCTGAAGGACGTCAACTTGAGCTTCTTCTACGGCGCGCACATCGGCGTGATCGGCGGAAACGGCGCGGGCAAGAGTTCGCTCCTGAAGATTCTCGCGGGACTCGACACCGATCTCATGGGGACGGTGCAGGTGGCCAAGGGCACGAAGGTGGGGTATCTGCCGCAGGAGCCGGAGCTGGACGACACGAAGACGGTGGGCGAGGTGGTGAACGAGGCGGTAAAGCCCATCCACGACAAGCTCGAGCGCTACGAGGATTTGTGCTGCAATCTGGACGACCCCAAGGCCGAAGAGGAGATGGGTCGGCTCCAGGAGGAGATCGACGCGCACGACTACTGGAACATCGATTCCCAGGTGGAGCGGGCGATGGCGGCCATGCACTGTCCGCCTTCGGACCGTCCGGTCAAGGTGCTGTCGGGCGGCGAGCGGCGTCGCGTGGCGATCTGCCGGCTGTTGCTGACGGAGCCGGACGTGCTGCTGTTGGACGAACCCACCAACCACCTCGACGCGGAAACGGTGCAGTGGCTGGAGGAATATCTGAAGCCGTTCAAGGGCACGCTCATCGTGGTGACGCACGACCGCTACTTCCTGTCGGACGTGACGGACTGGATCCTCGAACTCGATCACGGCATTTGCTATCCCTACAAGGGCAACTACGAGGAGTGGCTCAAACAGAAGCAGGCCATGCTGGAGCGCGAGGCGAAGGTGGAGAAGAGCCGGCAGAAACTGCTGGAGAACGAACTCAAGTGGATCCAGACGAATCCGTCCGGACGCCACTCCAAGAGCCAGGCGCGCGTGAAGCGTTACGAGGAACTGCAGAAGCAGGAGGTGTCGACGCGCGAGGACGATCTCGTCATCCGCATTCCGGCCGGACCGCGTCTCGGAAATCTCGTGGTGCGGGCCGAGCACGTGTCGATGGGCTTCGACGGCCGGACGCTCTACAGCGATCTCAACTTCGATCTGCCGCGCGGAGGAATCGTGGGGGTGATCGGGGCGAACGGCGCGGGCAAGACGACGCTCTTCAAGCTCATCACCGGCGAACTGAAGCCGACCGGAGGCAAGATTTCGGTGGGCGACACGGTGAAGCTGAGCTACGTGGACCAGACGCGCAGCGAACTCATGCCCGACCAGACCGTCTACGAGGCGATCACCGGAGGCGGCGAGTTCGTGAACCTCGCGGGCAAGACGATGATGAACGGACGCGCCTACTGTTCGCGCTTCAACTTCCGGGGACCCGAACAGCAGAAGAAGGTGGGCGTGCTTTCGGGCGGCGAAAGGAATCGCGTGCACCTCGCGAAACTCCTCACTTCGGGCGGCAATCTGCTCCTCCTCGACGAACCCACCAACGACCTCGACGTGGCCACGCTCCGGTCTTTGGAGGAGGGCCTGATGGAGTTCGGCGGCTGCGTGATGGTGGTGAGCCACGACCGCTGGTTCCTGGACCGCATCGCCACGCACATTCTGGCGTTCGAGCCGGACGGCAAGACGAACTGGTTCGAGGGGTCGTATTCCGAATACCACGAGTGGCTCGGGAAGCGCAAATGACGAAGGCGTGGTCGATACTGCCGGAGGAGTGGAAGGGGATCCTGGCGGAGCGGGGGCTGAGGCCTTTCCGCGCCGACCAGATTCTGCAGGCGCTCTATCGCGACTATATCGACGACTGGGATAAGGCCACCACGCTCCCCAAAGATTTCCGCGAGACGCTCAAAAAAGAGTTTCCGCTCACCGCATGCCGGGAACTGGAGACGAGCAAGTCGGCGGACGGCACCCAGAAACTGCTTTTGGGCTTCGAAGACGGCCAAAGCGTAGAGACGGTGCTCATTCCGGCCACGGGACGTTTCACCCAGTGCATCTCCACCCAGGTCGGGTGCGCGATGGGATGCGCGTTCTGCGCGAGCGGGTCCAAGGGGGTGGTAAGGTCTTTGACGTCCGACGAGATCGTGGCGGAATACATGGCGGGACGCAGGCACGGCGAAATCACCAATATCGTGGTGATGGGGATGGGCGAACCCTTCAACAACTACGACGAAACGATCCGCGCCCTGAAGCTCATCAATGCGGGGAAGGGTCCCAACTTGGGCGCACGGCACATCACCATCTCCACTTGCGGGGTGGTGCCGGGCTTCAAGCGGCTGGCGGCCGAAGGGATCCAGTTTGAGCTCTCCGTTTCGCTCCATGCGCCCAACGACAAGCTCCGGTCGGAACTGATGCCGGTAAACCGTCGCTGGCCGATCGACGAGCTTTTGGCGGCGTGCGCGGAGTACACGAAGGCCACCAAGCGCATCATCACGTTCGAGTATACGGTCATCAAGGGGGTCAACGATTCGCGGGCGTGCGCGGAGGAGTTGGCGCGGCAGGTGAAGCGCGTGCCGATGGCCAAAGTGAACCTGATTCCGCTTTCGCCCGTCGAGCACCGGCCCGATTTCGAGACCCCGGACGACCAGACGCTCCTCATGTTCCTCGACGTGCTCATGAAGAACCGCGTCCAGACCATGCTGAGGCGTTCGCGCGGCAAGGACGCCAACGCCGCCTGCGGACAGTTGCGTCTGAGGCATCTCGGATAACTACATTTTTCATTTTCCCTATTGACTTTTGGCCGGGGAATATGATATAATACTCATATCTTGACTGGTGGGATGGCCGAGCGGTTAGGTCGCGGACTGCAAATCCGCTTACAGCGGTTCAACTCCGCTTCCCACCTCCATTTTTGTATATGACGATATTTTGGGGATTGATTTTGGCGTTGCCGCTCCTCGCAACGGGCGGCGGAATCGTGTTTGCCGGCAAGACAACTGATAAAACCATCCGGAATTTCGAAACCTCGCGTTGGGCGGCAGGGTCGCTGACGGTTTTGGCCTGGTTCTGGACGGCGTACGAGTGCCACACGATCGGGATCGACGTGTTCGACATGTTCCTCAAGGTTTTCCCCGGGCAGTTGTGGCTGATGGCGGCAGGGCTTTCGTATTTGACCATCATCTGGATGCCGGCCAACCTGAGCGTGAGGGCGCTCTCGGCCATCCTGATGCTGTTTCCGGCGGCGCTCTTCCGGACCACGCGGCTGCTGGTGCCGGCTTCCGGGTTTGCAATGGTGCACATCCTGGTGGTTACCGGGTATCTGGCGGCCATCATCGGCATGTACGGCATGTTCTATCCTTGGCGTTACGAAAAGGCCTACGCCTGGCTGGCGGCGCGTCCCAGGATGCTGAAGGCGCTAGGAGGGATGTTCCTCGCGTGGGGGGCGACGATTTTGACGGCAGGATTCGCGATATGAAAGACTTGGTATTCGTTCTTTTCACGGTAGGCGGAGGGCTCGGTCTCTTCCTCCTCGGCATGAAGCATCTCTCCGAAGGCTTGCAGGCTGTAGGGGGCGACGGGCTACGCAAGTTCATGGGGCTTGCCACCACCAACAAGCTGGCGGGGGTGGGCACCGGCATCGTGTCCACGCTGATCGCGCAGTCGTCCGCCATCATCACGGCGATGCTGGTTGGCTTCGTTTCGTCCGGCATGATGACGCTGTCGCAGGCGATCAACGTGATCATCGGCGCGAATATCGGCACTACCGGCACGGTGTGGCTGGTGGCGTTCGCGCCCAGTCCCGAATTGCTGGGCATGATCGGGCTGGCGATCGGCGGCATCCTCTACTTCTTCATCCGCAAGGAGCGGCTGCACAACCTGGGCTTGGCGGTGCTGGGCATCGGGCTGGCGCTCTTGGGGCTTTACTTCATGCACAAGGGCGTCTTGCCGATCCGCAACAACGAAGCGGTGAGCGCGGCATTCCAGAAGATCGCCGTGAAGTCGCTGTTGGACGTGGCTTTGGTGGCGGCAGGCGCGATGGTGCTGTCGGCGATGGTCCATTCGGCGGCCACGATCGTCATTGCCATGACGCTCGCCTCGCAGGGGCTCATCACCTACGAGACGGCCATCGCCACGCTGTTCGGCGCGAACATCGGCACCACGATCACGGCCTGGATGGCGGCGAGCGGCGGCACGGCCGAAGCCAAGCGCACGGCTTTGGCGCACACGATGAGCAACGTGATGGGGTCGATAATCCTGATGCCGCTCGCCTTGCCGGTGCTGGTGCCGCTAGGGAAGGCGCTCTTCCCCAACTGGAACGTGGTCACGGAGACGGCCAAGGGCCCGGTGCTGTTCGGCATCATGGCGCCGATCGCTGTGACGGACACGATCTTCTCGGTGCTGCGCGGCGTGTTGACGTTCCCGGTGGTGAAGCCGTTCGTGCGGCTCATCGAGTGGATCATCCCTCAGCCGGAAAACGAGAAGCCGCATCTGTCGGCGCTCAAGTTCGGCGCGCGGCTTTCGCCGGTGATCGCGTGCGACCAGGCGCTCCAGGAGGTGATGTTCATGCGCGACAGCGGACTGGATGTGTTGGAGTCGGTCAAAGAGGTGATTTCGGTAGGCGGGGCGGAAGAAAGCGTGGAGAACCATATCATCCATCGCGAGGAGATTCTGGACAACGTGCAGCGCGAGGTCACGGAGTTTCTGGGGAGCGTGATGACGAAGCGGCTCGCGTTCGACGTGTCGGAGCGCGCGCGCCGGCTGTTGCGGCTGACGGACGAATTGGAGTCGGTTTCGGACGAGGCGGCCGCCATCGTGCGCGTCATCCGTCGGCTCCGCAAGCAGAAGCAGAAGATCTCCGAAGTTTCGGCCGGGGCGCTCATGGACGTGCACGAGCGGGTTTTCGCCTTCGCCGAGAAGATAAGCCCTTGGATCCGCTCGCCGCGTCCGCTGGCGTTCATCGATCCGGTGTGGGCGGCCAAGGAATCTTCCGACATCCATGAATACATCCGGCAGAAGCGCAGCATGCAGCTTTCCCGGGTGAGCGTGGACGATCCGGAGAGCCCCTTGCGGGTTTTGTGCGAGTTGGATATCATCAACGCCTACGAGCGGATACGTTCTTATTACATGAACATAGTGGAAACGTTGGTGGGCGGGAAAGTGAAGCAGTAGGCGGATGAAAGAACGGCTGGACCTGAGAAAGAAATTCATTTTCACCTGCGATCCGGTGTCGGCGCGGGACTATGACGACGCGTTGAGTCTGGAGACCGACCGCAAGGGCAACCGAGTGCTCGGGGTGCATATCGCGGACGTGAGCCATTTCGTCCAGCCCGGCAGCGCCGTAGACCGCGAAGCCTACAAGCGCGGAACGAGCGTGTATCTGTGCGATCGCGTGATACCCATGCTGCCGGAGAAGCTTTGCAACGGCGAATGTTCGCTGCTCCCGGGGGTGGACCGGCTGACCTTCAGCGTGTTCATGACGTTCGATCGCGAGGGCGAGATGGTCAAGCGCGAGTTCGCGAAGTCGGTCATCCATTCGCAGGCGCGATTCACCTACGAGCAGGTGATGAAGGTGATCGCGGGCGGCGAGGACCGGGCGCACAGGCTGGGACGGCGCGAAACGAAGACCATCCGGGCTTTGAGCGAGCTGGCGCAGCAGTTGCGGGCCAAGCGGTTTGCGTCGGGCGCGCTCGATCTGGAAGTGCCGGACGTGCAGGTGGAGCTGGATAATGCGGGCAACATGACGGGGCTCAAGGTCACGCCCTACGACGAAAGCCACCAGATGATCGAAGAGTGCATGGTGGCGGCCAACGAGGCGGTGGCCAAGGAGCTTTGGACGCACGGCATCAAGATTCTCGCGCGGCTCCACGACAGTCCCGATCCGGAGAAGCTGGAGATGCTGCGGGCGGAACTGAGGGGGCTGGGGGTGAAACCGGGCAATCTCGAGAACCCCAAGGTGTTCGCGCAGTTCCTCCAGTCGATCAAGAAGCATCCGCTCTATTCCACCATTTCGGTGATGGTCTTGAGATCGATGAAGAAGGCGGTGTATGACGGCGAAAGGATGGGTCACTTCGGTCTCGCCAAGCGCTATTACGCGCATTTCACCTCGCCGATCCGGCGCTATCCCGATCTGACGCTCCACCGGCAGCTGGCCGCCTATCTCGAGGGCAAGAACGCGCGCATCCCCGCGCCCACCCTGAAGCGCTGGGCCAAGCATCTGAGCGAGAAGGAGCAGGAGGCGGCGGAGGCCGAGCGCGAGTCGGTGGACGATAAGAAGTACGAACTGCTGGAGCGCGAAATCGTCTCGCGCTGTCTCGTGGAGTACGAGGCGGTGGTGGAGAAGTGCATGCCGTTCGGGTGCTTCGTGCAGATCCCGGAGCTGGCCGTGAGCGGACTCGTGCACGTGCGGAATCTGGGTCGCGGCTATTTGCGCTTCAACCGTCACGACCAGACGCTCGGCCGGTGGAAGATCGGCGACAAGCTGAAGGTGACGGTCGGGTCCGTCAACCGGTTCGAGCGCAAAATCGATTTTATCCCCGTCAAAAGGAGGAAATAGGATGGAACTTTCGCTGCTTATCAACAAGTTCAACATCAAGGGGCGGTTGGTGGCGTTGCAGCCGTTCGGTCACGGCAACATCAACGACACCTTTCTCGCCATCTACCGCAACACCTTCACCGAGACCCAGGTGGTGCTGCAGAAGGTGAACAAGAAGGTGTTTCCCGAGCCGGAAGTGATAATGGAGAACATGCACGAGGTGACGCGCCACTGCCACGACAAACTGGAGGACGATGCCGTGCATGGCCGGGACGACCGCGTGTGGCAGATGCCGCGCATCATCAAGGCCAAGGACTCCAAGGATTACGTCATTGACGACAAGGGCGAAGTGTGGCGGGTCATCACCCGCATCATGTCGGCGCACGCCTTCGAGTTGGCGCAGGGTCCCGAACACGCGCTCGAATGCGGGGCGGCGCTGGGCCATTTCCACTATCTCATCTCCGACATGGACCCCAAGCTCATCAAGGATCCGCTGCCTGGCTTCCACATCACGAGCGGGTATTTGAAAGCGTACGACCGTACGCTCAAGACCAAGGGCGCCAAGGCGCTCATCGGGGCGAGCATGGAGGCCAAGCGGCTTTTGAAGTTTGTGGAGGAGCGGCGCGACCTGGCGCTGTGCCTCGAAAAGGCGGAGAAGCGCGGCGAACTCAAGAAGCGGATGTTCCACGGCGACCCCAAGGTCAACAACATCATGATCGACGACGTGACCGGCAAAGGCACGGCGATGATCGACCTCGATACGGTCAGTCCCGGGCTGATCCATATCGATTTCGGCGACGCGCTCCGCTCCATCTGCAACCCCGCGGGCGAAGAGGAGACCAATCTCGCCAAGGTGGTGTTCGACGAGGATCTGGCCATGGCCTTCTGCAAGGGCTACATGCGGGAGGCGGGAAGCTTCCTGACCGACGCCGACCGCGAATATCTCTTCGACTCGATCCGGCTGTTGCCGTTCGAGTTGGGACTCAGGTTCTTCCAGGACTACTTGGCCGGCAACGTCTACTTCAAGACGAGCAAGCCGGAGCAGAATCTCAATCGCGCCCGCGTGCAGTTCCGGTTGTGCGAATCCATCGAGGCGCGCGAGCGCTCGATCCGCAACGTGCTGAAGAAACTATGACGGGTCTCGTTCTTGCCGCCGCCAAAGCCTTGCTGGACGAGTCGGAATCGGCGAAGGGCGCAATGGAGGAAGACGGGAAATGAATCGGCTGCTGGTGGCATCCGGCGATTTGGAGATGGATAGCCCCGTGCTTTCGCGGGAGAATCTCAACCATCTCAAGGTGTTGCGGCCGGAAACGGACGAGGAGTTCGAGCTTTTCGACGGGGCGGGGCGCTACCGCAAGTACGTATATGACGGAACGCGGCTCCAGGCGGCGGGGGATGTGGCAATCGCACCCGCGCCGCGGCCGCTTATCCTTTTTGCCTGCATTACCAAGGGGTCGCGCTGGGATTGGACGCTCGAAAAGGCCACGGAACTGGGCGCGACCGAAATCGTGCCGGTCGTTTCCGACCGCACCATCGTGCGGATCCCCAAGGCCGAACGGGCGGCGAAGCGCGAGCGTTGGGAGCGGATCGCCAAGGACGCCGCCCGCCAATGCGACACCAAATTCATTCCTTTGGTCCACGAGGCTGTCGATTTTCCCGTCTCGCTGGAGAAAGTTCGTGCCACCGCCTGCATGGTGGGGGCGCTCACCGAAAAGACGCGGATGATCGGCCAAGTGGCGGCGGAATTGGCCCGGGGCGAGCGGCCGCTGGCCGTCTATGTGGGGCCGGAAGGTGATTTCTCCCCGCGCGAACTGGAGCAGCTCTACGATTTGGCGGTGCCGGTAAGTTTCGGTGCCAACGTGCTTCGGGCGGAAACGGCGGCCATCTTCGCCTTGAGCGTGATCAAAGGAGTGGCGGATGTTCAAGCTGGTTGAGATTTTCGAAAGCCTCCAGGGGGAGGGTCGCAACACGGGTCGACCCTGCGTGTTCGTGCGCTTTGCCGGGTGCAATCTGTCCTGTCCCTGGTGCGACACCAACGTCAAGATGCGCTTTCAGCTGGATCAGACGGAGTTGATGGAAGAAATCGGGCGCTCCAAGGTGAAGTCGGTGATTTTGACCGGCGGCGAACCCACCTTGGTGGAGGGGATGGAAACGTTGGTGGCCGAGCTTAAAGCGTCGGGATATTGGATCGGGGTGGAGACCAACGGCACCAACGACCCGGCGTGGCTCCAGTTTGCGGACTATGTGGCCTGCTCGCCCAAGCAGGAGTTTCCGGACCGTCTCAAGCTCTCGCAGGCCGACGAAGTGCGTGTGGTGGCCAGTCGCAGCGCGGCGGAGACGGCAGCCTTTTGCCGCGAGGTGGCCGGCAAGATCGCCGCCACCGACTATTACGTGAGTCCGTGCGATCGCGATGGCGCCATCGACTTCGCCACCGTCAAAGAAACGCTGGCGTTGCTGGACGGCTGGTCGCTGTCGGTGCAACTCCACAAGGTGTTGGGTTTCCGTTGAAAGCGTATGGCCGGGCGATGCATACGCTAGTCATGAACGGGTGGGCGGCTTCGCCGCACGCATGGGACCTTTGCCGGTTCCGGCGCTACCGAATCGTATCTTATCTGGAGCCGGATCCCGTGCTCGACGGTCCCGTCGTGCTCGTCGGCTGGTCGCTGGGCGGCAACCGAGCCATCCGGCTGGCGGCCGAGCATCCTACTCAAGTGAAAGCGCTCGTCTTGGTCAGTCCCGTAGTGCGGATGATGAAGGACGAGGGTTGGCAGGGCATGGGCGAAGGGCGGCTCAAGGCGTTCATCACCGCGTTCGAAATGTTCGGCGGGGCGGGACTGGGCGGCCACGAATACCCGGTCGATCCTTACGGCAACTTCAGCCACGACGAGTTGATGGTCGGGATCGACTATCTGCACGACAGCGACGTACGGCCTTGTCTCGCCCGGCTGTCGCCCGATCTGCCGATAACCGTGTTCCATTCCGAAGGGGATATTATCGCCCGGCCCAACAATGCGCAAGTTATCCGGGACGTTTGTCCCTGGGCGCGCGTGGAAATGGTGCCGGGCGCGGAGCATACCTTGCCGCTGACGATCCCCGAGCGAATCGACCGCGCTTTGACAGAAAATTAAAAATTGTCAAATACCCCCTTGACAAGCGGGCGGGAAATATGATATAATATCCCCGAACACTCGACATCCCCGAACACTTGACAAAAACAAGGATTCTGTCAATATGAAAAAGCTACTGGTCCTCTCGTTCGCGGTTACTGCTGTCCTGACGTCTTTCGGCGCCGGATTCGGGCTTTACGAGGATTCTTCGCGCGGAAACGCGATCCTCAAGGTGGCCTGCGTGGGCG
>CAMZDY010000018.1 GCA_947305585.1 uncultured Verrucomicrobiota bacterium
CGGACGAAATCGACACGTTGGGGACGGTGCGTCCCAAATACGAGGAAAAGGCCAATATCGTCATCATGTCGCGCGAACAGGCGGTGCGTCCCGTCCAGGTGCGCAAGCTCAAGGACGGCGAGGAGGTGCCGGAAGGCGTGGAGGTGAAGGAGTCGAAGCTGCTGGCCACGATATGGGCGGCGAACCGGATGGAAGATCTTGCGAGCCAGTCGGGCGAGCGCAAGGACGAGTTTTTGGCGCTCGGGCGCAAATACGGGGTGGCAGGCGCGGGGACGAGTCTCATCGTGCTGGAGGGTCTGGAACAATATTTGACGCACCAGATCGAACCGCCCGAAGCGATGGCGTTCCACGACGAGTGGGTGCGTCGCATGCTGGCGCGCGACGAGGAGATCGAAAAGTCCCGGAACGATCTGGAGCACAAGGCGGAGCTCTTGCGGCTGTGGGAAGAGCGCGTGAATTGGTGGAACAGTCCCGTTCCGCATCGGGAAACCCCCAGCAGCGGCCTGTTCGATGACGAGGTTGAGGTTGCGGCCGCGTCTGGCGCGAATCGCGTAGAACCCGCACCGGCGAGGATGAGGCGTTCGGCGGCGCGGTCCGAGGAGGCGATGGTGGCGTGCTCCGAGATGCCGGACGAGGAACCGGTCGAGCGGTCGGTTGCCAAGGCGGGCGGCGGCGGGGCCACGATTACGATCAAGCCTTGGACGAGCAACGCGCCGTATCTGAAGACGATCGACCAGGCGGAGGACAAGTATGCGGCGTATCTCAAGGAACGGACGGAATATGGCGCATCGCCCGCCTTCTACATGGATGTGGCGAGTCTCTTCTTCCGCCAAGGCGAGAATCGCATTGCCAAGCGGATACTTTCCAATATGGCGGAGTTCAAGCTGGAGGATGCGGCCGTTTGGCGGTCGATGGGCTGGCGGCTCCGGGAAGCCGGCGAATACGAGGCGGCCATCCGTTGCTTCGCGCAGGCGCTGAGGCTCCGGAGCGAGGAGGGACAGGCGCGGCGCGACCTTGCGCTGGTGCTGTCCGAGCACGGCAAAAAGACGGGCGATGCGGCGGAACTGGCGCAGGCGATGGCGCTTTTGAAAGACGCGGCGTTTGTCAACTGGGCGCGGCGCAGTTCGAGGCGGTCGAACGACCGGCAGGTGTCCATCATCGCTTTGGAGGAGCTGAACGCGCTTATCGCCTGGTGCGAAAAGAACGCGTCCGGGGCGAGGGCGCCGGAAATGGAAGCGGCGTTCCGTCGCGATCTTCCGGTCAAGATCCGGATTGCGCTTTCCTGGGATGCGGACGAGACGGATATCGACATTCACGTGCTGGAGCCGGACGGCGAAGAGGCGTTCTACCGCAACCGGCGCACGTCGACGGGCGGTTTTGTGGGCGAGGACGTAACTACGGGATACGGTCCCGAAGAGTACCTCCGCAAGGAGGGGACGGGCAAATTCCGGATTCTCGCCAACTATTTCGCGTCGCACCAGACGGATCTTACGGGAGCTGTCACCGCCACTGCCACCGTCTATACGGACTGGGGCACGGAAAAGGAGCAGATGCAGATGCTGACGATGCGGCTTGACAAGCCGAAAGAAAAGGTGTCGATCGGCGAAGTGGAGGTGAAGTAAAATGGAAGATTTCACAGGCGAAACGGTGAAGCCGCGCAAGAAGAAGGGATGTCTCTTTTACTTCGCGATCTTTATTGGCGTGGGGGCGATACTGGCGCTGTTCAGTCCCGATCCCAAGTTGGAGAAGCAGCCGGACGAAAGTAAGGACGAGGAAGCGGGCGAGATTCCGTCCGGAGTAGAATACGTGCCGGTCGACACGAACGAGACGGTGTCGCTGGAAGCGGCGCTGGAGGAGTTGAACAGTCTTATCGGGCTGGCAAGCGTCAAGGAGGAGGTGAAGAAGTTTGTCAAGTTCGTGCAGGTTTCGAAGGAACGAGAGAAGGCGGGACTCAAAACGGCCGATCTCTCGTACCACATGGTGTTTACTGGCAATCCCGGTACGGGCAAGACGACCGTCGCACGCATCATGGCCAAGATTTACCGGGCGTTGGGCGTGGTCGAGAAGGGTCACTTGGTGGAGACGGACCGGGGCGGGCTCATCGGGGAATACGTGGGGCAGACGGCGGTCAAGACGGGCAAGGTGATTGATCTGGCGATGGACGGGGTGCTTTTCATCGACGAGGCGTATGCCATAACCGAGGGGGGAGATTCCGGCTACGGCAAGGAATGCGTGGCCACGTTGCTGAAGCGCATGGAGGACAATCGTGACCGTCTGGTGGTGATCGTGGCGGGATATACGGACGAGATGAAGGAGTTCATAGACACCAATCCGGGGTTGGCGAGCCGCTTCAACCGTTACATCGAATTTCCAGACTACACGTACAAGGAGCTGGCCGATATCTATCGCTCGCAGGCGAAGAAGAACGAGTACGTGCTTTCGGCGGACGTGGAAAGATGGCTCGACGCGTACATTGCGGTGCGGACGAAGGAGCGTGACAAGCATTTCGGCAACGGACGCTGGGTGCGCAACGAGTTCGAGAAGGCGCTTGAGCGCCATGCCATGCGCATCGCCGAGGTGGAACACCCCACCAAGGAGCAGTTGATGACGCTTATTATGAGCGACGTGGGCATCAAGCTCAAGAATCCGGACGAATCCGACGAAGATTGATTTCAACGCAAAAGGAACATCCGACATGAAACATTTGATTATGGCGGTTCTCGCGTGCGCGGCGATTGCGATGCCGGGACGGAGCCAGGCCGACGAAGCGCAGAAGAAGCGTCAGATCGGGCAGGCCAGCTTCTATGTGCGCGAGTTCGAGCAGGAAGTGGAGCGGCAGCGCGGCGGCGCGAAGGCGACGTACCGGAGCCAGAAGGACGCGCTTGAGCGGGTGAAGAACCTGAAGAGCGAATATCCCGGCGACGAGGAGGTGGAGGAGCTTTTCCGGAGGGTGAAGAAGGCGCTCAAGAAGTCCAAGGGCGACTATTCCGAGGTGGACGAAGCGTGGATCGCCTACAAAAACAACGAAGAGAACCTCAGAAAGCAGATCGCGGCGATGGCGGCGGAGGAGTGGAACAAACTGCTTGCCGAATATGGCGAGGCGGTGCTCCCGCGCGCCTTCCCCACGCCGGATTCGGCCGAGGTGACGGTGGATGATCTGGAGGGAAAGTATGTGGTGTTGGACTCCATCGAGTATCCGGCCAACCAGTTCTACGGCGAGACGGGCGAATTCGTGGCGTCCGGCAAGCCGTCCGAGGGGTACTACTTCCTCGCGATTGGCGGCAGGGACTGGCTAGGGCCATATGAGGCAGTGAAGCGCTATCGCCGCAACGTGGACAGCACGCTCGGCGACGTGCGTAAATGGACGGTGCTCGCCAAATTCCACAACGTGACGATGGAGAATCCGCGTCCGAGCGAAGACGGGGCGGGCGCTGCCTACTGGGGTTGGGTGATGAAGCCGGTGGCGCTGTACGTGCCGGGACATGTGGTGGCCAAGAGAGACTCGGCAGGCGATAAGACGGGTCGCTACTCCGGCGAGGACAAGGTGGAGGCGATCAAGGACGGCTGGTATACGGTCAAGAGCGTGCCGGCAGACGTGACGCCCGAGAAGCTGATGGAGATATTCATGACGGCCATCAAGGAGAAGAACTATCCGCTCTATCTCGATTGCATCGACCCCGAACGGCAGCAGACGGAAGTGGCGCAGGATCTGATGCGCTATCACTGGGATCTCCACCAGGAGCGATTCCACAAGGAATACGTGCATGCTACGTTCGGCCCGGCCAAGATTACGGTCGTCAAGGGTTTCGACGACGGCAACGAGCTGGAGAACTTCTTCCTGGACGACGACGAGAAGGAGGAACTCAAGAAGGCCGCCGGCGAGAAGGTGGAGGAGGCGGAGGTAGAGTCTAAGGCGATCGACCCCAACGGACGCCAGTTGGGCACGCCCACTATGCACAAACTGATCCGCCGGGATGGCGGCAGGTGGTATGTGGAAGACTACGAGCCGAGATTCTGAGGACGTAAAGGAAAGGGAATGACGACATGAAGAAGCTATTCGTTCTGGGGGTGGCAGCCATGGCCATGCTGGCGGCTCCGGCCAAGCCGGAAGGCAAGGCCAAAAAGGAGCCGAAGCCCAATTTCGACGAGGAGATGACCCAGGCGTGTGAGTTTTTGATAGGCCGCGTGGATACCTATTCTTCGGCGCTGATGGCGGCGCTGAACGGGAAAGCATCCTATGATCCGGGCAAAAGTTCGTTGCTGGACGCGCTGCAGGAGGCTGCGAACAGTTCGCTCAACACCAAGACGCGTGCCAAGGGGTCGCGGGACGGCAACGAAGGCGAGCAGACGGTGTACCAGATGCGCGAGGTGCTTTCGTCCATCGACTCCAATTCCAAGAGCGGCATCACACAACTTTTGATGTGCATGCGCGGCAACGAGGCGCCGAAACGCTATTCCACGCTCGACCGTTGCTATCGCCGGATCCAGGTACGCGGTTTCACCAAGATGCTGGACGATTTCGATCTGGCTTGGGATTCGTTCCGCACGCTTGCCGGTGAGATGAAGGCATCGGAGAAGAAAATCCGGACGGGCGAAGCTGACGTGCCGTCCGGTTCCGAACTTGTGGTGGCGGCCGGGCTGGACCGGTTCGCCAGCCCCAAAACATGCAAGGTGGCGCCTTCGTTCGACCGCGAAATGCGCAATCTCGATTCGTACCTCGCTCAGATGGACAACGAAACGCTGGATTCGTTCGAGCGGACGATTAAGGCGATGGATAAATATCTAGAGAAGGCGTCGAAGGGCTTGACCGAGGATGTGGGCCGGTATCAGGCGGCCAAAATCCATCCGGCCTACAAGCAGAAGATAGGCGAGCTGTTGACGAATGAGGGGTTGTTTCTGGACGAAGTAGGCGCGTTCATCAATGCTTCCAACGAGTTGTTGGCCAATATCCGCAACCCATCCGGTGAGGTGGGCAAACTGCGCACTGTAAACGGGTTCGCTAGGCGCAATTCGTTCCTCCTCTGCACCGCCCCGGCCTCGCCGACCGGCGTGCAGAACTATATCCAGCGCGTGAGACTCATCCTCATGAACGTGAAGGACGAGTACAAGGCGGCACTCGCCCCGTGCAACCGGGCGTTGAGGGAATCGGATCGTCCGGATATCAAGGGCTGGCAGTGAGCTGGATGGAACCGCAAGCTTAAACAGAAAGGGAAAAGACAATGAAGAAACTAGTATTGGTGCTGGCGACGATCGCGGGAATGGCGGCGTTCGCGGACAAGGTAAGCCTCAAGTCGGGCTCGTTCCTGACGGGCAAGGTCGGAGTTATCCAGGACGGAAAGCTCCTGTTCGAGTCGGACGATCTCGGCGAAATCAAGATCGACGTCAAGAACATCGCTTCGATCGAGAGCGAGGCCATGCACGTATTGCAGTATTCCGACCTGAGCCGGGAAGAGCTGCCGCTAACCGTGCAGGACGGCGAGTACGTGGTGAACGGCGAGAAGGTGAATATGGACAACGTGAAGGCCATCGATCCGGCGGAGGAGACCTGGCACGGATCGGTGAGCGTGGCGTTCCAGGCCGATCGCGGCAATTCGTACGGCCATAGCGCCACCATTCTCGCCAACATCAACCGCCGGTGGGAGAAGGATCGCTTCAACGCCGACTTCGGCTACTACTATTCCGACAGCGGCACGTCGCGCCGGGATCACGAGAAGACGAAGGACAACTGGGAGGTGGAGGCGCAGCACGACCACTTCTGGACGCAGAAAGTGTACAGCTACGAAAACGCCCAGTACACGCGCGACACGATGGCGGGGCTGTCCTCGCGCGTCCGGTTGGGCGCAGGTCTCGGCTACCAGTGGCTGGACAAGGATGAATTCGAACTTACCGGCAAGTGGAGCTTCAACCAGGAGCTGGGCCTCGGCTGGACGCACAACGTCTACAACGACCGCAATTCCGACGTCGACGCCGATTACTGCTCGGTGCACTACGCGCACCATTTGCTGTTCGATCCCAATTTCTCGGACACCATCCAGTTCTTCCACAATCTCGCGTACGATCCGGCCGTGCACGACTGGGACCAGTACACCGTCGAAGCCGACGTGGGCGCCCGGGCGAAAGTATACGGCAATTTCGACCTCCTCGCGAAGATCGAGTGGAATTACGATTCCGCCCCTTCGGCCGGACGCAAGCGGTCGGATGTGCGCTACATCCTGGGTCTAGGGTACAAGTGGTAAAAAGTGAAGGTCGCAATAGCCTATCCGCCGCTTGAAAGCGGGCGTGGCGTTGCGCTGTTGACGCAGAACCGCCAATTCCAGTGGTTCTCGCGTCCGACTTATATTTTCCCGGTCGTTCCCGCCACCGCCGCCACCATGCTGAAGCAGGCGGGGCACGAGGTGCTGTTCCTGGACGGGATAGCGTCGGGAATGGGCCGGGAAGAGTTCAATCGCCGGTTGCGGGAGTTCGCGCCGGATTATGTGGTGGTGGAAACGAAAACGCCGGTCGTGAAGCGCCATTGGCAGTGGATCGCGGAAGAAGCTCCGTCCGGCGCCAAGGTGATCATGGTGGGCGACCACGTGACGGCGCTGCCGGAGGAATCGGTCGCCAAGCCCAACGTGCATGCGGTCGTCTGCGGGGGTGATTGGGACTTCGCGCTCAAGAAATTCTTCGCGGGCGACCGGCATGGGGGCGTGTATCCGCTGGAACTGGCGGAGAATCTGAACGAAGCGCCTTGGATCGACCGCGATCTCGTAAACTGGAAACTTTACGCCTACAAGAACGGCAATTTCCGCCGTACTCCCGGCACCTACATCATGAGCGGGCGCGACTGCTGGCACGGAAAATGCACGTTCTGCAGTTGGACCACGCTCTATCCGAGGTACCGCACGCGCGACGCCAAGGACGTGGTGGACGAGATCGAAATGCTGGCGGAAAAGTACGGCGTCAAGGAAGTGATGGACGATTCCGGTTCGTTCCCGGCGGGGGAGTGGCTGGAGACGTTCTGCCGCGAGATGATAAGCAGGGGACTGGACAAGCGGCTCAGGATCGACTGCAATATGCGGTTCGGCCGGCTGAAACCCGAAGACTACCGGCTTATGCGCCAGGCGGGGTTCCGTCTCGTCCTCTTCGGGGTGGAAAGCGCCAACCAGTCCACGCTCGACAGCTACCGCAAGGGGATAACCGTCAAGGATGTGGAGGATGGCTGCAAATGGGCGCATGACGCCGGATTGGATGTGCATCTCACTTTCATGTTCGGCCATCGGGACGAGGGCCGGGAAGAGATGGAGAACACGGTGCGGCTCGCGCGGAAGCTGCTTGCGAAAGGATGGGCCAAGACCTTGCAGTGCACGATGACCATCCCCTATCCGGGCACGCCGCTTTTCAAGTCGCTCCAGGCGTCCGGGGGACTTGCGACCGAAGATTGGGACGAATACGACATGCGCCGCGCCATCATCAAGACACCCCGTGCGAGCGAGGCCGAAATCAAGGCTGCCGTCCGGCGCGTCTACGGCGGGTTCCTGCAGCCCGGGGCGCTGTGGCACCGGCTTACGGACGTGCGCAATCTTTTCGATTTGGGTTTCTACTGGCGCGGCGTCAGGTCGCTTATCGGACACTTGATGGACTTCAAACCATGAAAACGAAAAAACTGCTGACGATTGTCGTTTTATCGGCGGGCATGGCGGCTTTTGCCGCGCCCGCCAAGACCAAGGCTCCTGCCGTCAAGCGGGATGCGAACACGGTCAAAAGCTACATCATGCGCGAAGTGGGTGCGCAGACCATCAAAGATATCGGCGAAAAGGAAGGCGGCAAGGCTTTCCTGGAAAAATTCTTCAAGGACCAGGACTGGATGGAGCAGTTCGCCGGTTCGGGTCCGGTGGGCGGAATCACCTCGTACGGATGTCACGCCACGCCCAGCATGGCCAAATGCCTGGAGGTGCTCGATCTCCTCTACTGGAACGACAAGGGCGGCTGGGGCGACACCAAGACCGGACGCAACTTCCTCACTTCGCTGGCGCTCAACCACGCACATGATTTCGGCGACGAGAAACTGGTGGAGATCGCCGAATGCTACCGCGAATGGGACCGGAACGGGTCGCTCCATTCTTCCTGCAAGGACATGGACGTGCGCGAATGGCGCGAAGTGACCAATTTCGGCCAGAACTCCGAGCTGGACGTGGAATCGCTTCGCTGGATCCACGATTTCGCCACGGTGCCTGGCGACAAGTATTACGGCCTGCCTTGGGAGTGCAGCTACCGGCTCCAGAACTGTTTCGGGGCGAGCGTGCACGGCCCCGACTACTACCGGCCCTGGTATCACCGCTGGTCCATCCAGGAGCTGCGCTACCGGGTGGGGGGAGTGTGCGGCGCGTTGTCGAAGTTCGGATCGCACGGGGCGGAGTCCCACGGTATCAGGTCGTACACGGCCGGCCAGCCTGGACATTGCGCGTACATGCTTTGGGATTTCAAGGAGAACCGCTGGGGGCATGCGTATTCGGTTACCGGACACACTTCGGCGCATTTCGTGCTGAGCGACGAGCACAAGTTCGCGGCATCGGAGGAGCAGGACCGTTACTACAACAACAAGCGGCGGATGGATGCGGAGTTTCTGCGTTGGAAGGGCGAGTACAAAAAGAGCATGCAGATGTGCAACGGCAACTGGCAGGCGGCCGACGATTGGCTGAAGGTCTTGCGCCAGAAGGGAAGCCGGGAGGAATGGGACGATTTCGGCGCGACCATCCGCGAGTCGTTCGCCGACGCGCCGTGTCTTGGGTGGAACCTCTACCGCAAATACCTTGCGTCGTTCAACGCCGACAAGGGCAAAATGCTGGAGGCGGCCAAACTGGGATTGATGGCGATGAAGGAAAACGAAGCGAAGACGGTGGAAGACATCTATCTCGACGAGGCGGTTTTGGACCCGCTCGCCAAAATGTTCGGCGACGACAAGCAGTCGAAGTGGGCGATCTTCGAAACGGCGCTCGCTTCCTATGCGGGATCGCGCACGTTTTTCCGCCAGGCGATCAACTGGGGCAGCGTAAATCTGATGAGCACGCCGGAAGACACCAAGCGGTATCTGAAGACGGTGGGGCTGGCCGCGAAAAAATACAAGTGCAGTCTGGATTATTCGGGGATGATACTCTCGGCCTCCAAGGCGGGCGACATCACCATGTTCAAGCAGGTGTACAAGCTGATGGATGCGTTGGAGCAGAAAGAGGCCACGAAGTCTACGGGCAAGTCGTATCCGAAGCAGGATTACGGCGGGGAGTTGCTGTCGGCGGACGGACTCCTGCAGATTTCGAGCACGTGCGGCTACGATTCCCCCGCCCGCTACCGCAATGCGCTAAATGCGGAGGATTTCGCGGATATGAGCGCGTTCCATACCGACAAGGGCAAGGAAGCGTGGGCGCAGGTGCTGCTGCCGGGCGAGAGCGAGATCATGGGCGTCACGGTGGTCGACCGGGCGAGCGGCTACAACGCCACGCGTCAGGTGCCGATGGAAATCCTCGTGTCCAGTGACGGCGTGGCGTGGGAGAAGGTGGGCGGCGCCACCGAGCCCAAGGGCGAGTTCAAATTCAACGTGGGCGGCAAGAAGGCCAAGTACGTAAGGGTGGCGCGCGTCAAGGACGCCAAGGAAGAAGTGTTCCATCTCCACAAGATTCTCGTCTATGGTAAGAAGCTCTACTAAATTCAAGGCCGTCATTTTGGCTGGAGGATCGGGCGAGCGGTTTTGGCCGCTGTCCACGCCCGAGCGGCCCAAACAGTTTCTTTCCATCTTCGGCGGGAAAAGTCTTCTTCGCCAGAGCGTGGACCGGCTGAAGGGGCTCGCAAGTCCGGAGGATGTGTACGTGGTTACGGCCGAAAGCCTCTTGGCCGCTTCGAAAGCGGAACTCCCGGAACTGCCGGAGGGGAATATTCTGGGCGAACCTTGCCGTCGCGACACGGCTGCGGCAGTGGCGATGGGCGTGGCGGCTGCGGGCGAGAGCGTGATTGGCGTATTTCCGGCCGATCAGCTGGTGGCCAAGCCCGGCGCGTTCCGGCAGGCGGTGCGCAAGGCGGCGAAGATCGCGGAAAATGGCGCGGACATCGTCACTTTGGGTATCCGCCCCACGATGCCGTCCACGCAGTTCGGCTATATCGACCCCAAGAACGGCAGGTTCGTGGAAAAGCCGGATCTTAGGCGCGCCAAGACATACATCAAGAAAGGCTTTTTGTGGAATGCGGGCATCTTCATCGCCGCCTATTCCACGTTTATGCGGGCGATCGGCGAGAACGCGCCGGGGCTCTTGCCGCTGTTCGCGGACGGGTGCGATTTCAAGGCGCAGTATCCCAAGCTTCCCAAGATCTCTTTCGACTATGCGGTGATGGAAAAGTACCCGCACGTCAAGACGGTCGAGACCGATTGCGGCTGGGACGACGTGGGGAGCTACCTCGCGGTGGAGAAGTATTTTCCGGAACTGAACGACGAAAGCGGCAACCTTATCGTGGCCAAGGCGCAGCCGATCAAGGTGCTGGGAGTGGAAAATCTCATCGTGGTGTCGTCGGAATCGGGCGTGCTGGTGGCGGACAAGCGCATGGCGGGGGAGTTGAAGCGGCTTTTCAGGTGATGGGCAAGTACAAGGTTACGATCGCTTACGACGGCACGGGATATTCCGGCTGGCAGTATCAGGAGAACGCGCTCGGCATCCAGCAGGTGGTGGAGGAGGCGCTCGCCTATCTGGAGGGGGCGCCGGTTCGGATCTACGGCTCGTCCCGGACCGATGCCGGAGTGCATGCGCGAGGGTTCGTGGGACATTTCACGCTGACGAAGCCGATCCCGCCCAAAAATCTGGTGCGCGCCATGAATTCGCAGTTGCCGGATTCGGTGAGAATCATGAAGGCCGCCTACGCCAAGGCCGGTTTCGACGCCCGGCTTTCGGCCAAAGGCAAGGAATACCGCTACCAGGTGTACGAAGGCCCCATCCTGCCGCCGGAACTCGCGCCCTATTGGACTTTCTGCCATCGCCGGCTCGATCTCGCCGCCATGCGCGAAGCCGCCCGACGTTTCGTGGGCCGTCACGATTTCGTGTCGTTCGCGGCCAATCCCAACCGCGAGCTGGAGTCTACCGTCCGGACCATCTTCTCCTTCGACGTCAAAAAGACGGGCCGCAAGCTGGTCTTCATCGTCCGGGGCGACGGCTTCCTCTACAAGCAGGTGCGGTCGATGGCCGGCTTCCTGCTCTCGGTGGGGAAGGGCAACGAAAAGCCGGAAGCGGTTACGGAACTTCTGGAGCGCAAATCTCCCCGCACCGCCCGCGTGGAAACCGCCCCCTCGCACGGACTCTTCCTGCAAAAAGTTTTCTACAAGGATATCAAACCATGATCTACCATCTTTCGCAATTTCTCCAGCAGTATTTCGGTCCGGCGCGACTGCTGTCGTCGCATATCCTGCTTCTTTCGGGCGGCACTTTCATGGCGGCTTTGCTTTCGGCGATTCTCCTGCCCCGGTTCTGGGACCGTCTCCCGCACGATCACGGCAAGGCGATTTTGGGCAAGGAGGGCATGGTGTCGAAGGGCAAGCCCACCGGCGCGGGACTTCTCGTCACGCTTGTGGTACTGCCGGTCATAATCCTTTTCGTGCCGATGGGGATATGGGACTCGCTCACCTTGCTCTTCGTCTACCTCGCCATGCTGTTCGGCTTTCTGGACGACCGCAGCGCCGTTCCCTGGGGCGAACTCAAGAAAGGTCTCCTCGACGCCGTCTGCTCGGTGGCGATCGCGTTCTTCCTCGCCAAGGGACACGGCACGCTCGTCTGGGTGCCGTTCTTCAAGGGCGTGTGGACGGTGCCGCTATTCGTCTACGTGCCGCTCGCGGCCATGCTCCTCTGGTTCACGATGAACGCCACCAACTGTTCGGACGGGGTGGACGGTCTCGCGGGCTCGCTCACCGTCATTAGTCTCGTCATTCTTGCGATTCTCCTCTATGTGGTGGTGGGGTACCGTCCGGTGGCGCATTACTTCCTCATCCCCTGCAATCCCGAGGCGGCCAACTGGGCCATTCTCGTGATGGTGGTGGCGGGCGGATTCGGCGGGTATCTCTGGTTCAACGCGGAACCGTCGAAAATCCTGATGGGCGATGCCGGCAGCCGCTTCCTGGGCATTCTGGTGGGGGCGGCCGTGCTCGTGACGGGCAATCCTTTCCTCATCCTGGCGCTTTCGCCCATCGTGCTGATGAACGGAGGCGGCGGACTCGCCAAGCTTGTGATCCTGCGGCTCGCGAAGAAGCTGGGACGCGAAATCGGCGACGACAACGTCATCAAACGCATCCGTTTCCCGCTCCACGACCATTGCAAGAAGAATCTCGGCTGGTCGAACGCCCAGGTGCTGATGCGCTTCATCCTGCTGCAGCTTTCGCTGATGCCGATCCTCCTCATCATCGTGCTCAAGGTCCGCTGATGACGATGTTCGCGACAATCCTCTTTCTGGCCTTGACCCGCGCGGAGATCATCGAGCGGATGCGCACTCCGCCCGTCACGATGGTCCAGGGGCTCGTTTCGGTCTATGCCGATTGCGACAGCGCCCAGCGCCGCGAATTCCAGCATCCGATCGCCAGTTTCGCGGCCGACGTCTGCCGCACGCTGTATTCGGGGCTGGGGCTCCACGAGCGTAAGTTCGACCATCCCGGCATCGTGATCAGCGTGGGCGATTTGCGCACGCCGGAAACCAATGTCACGAGTGTCGTCAAGCTGCGCGACGGCCAAAGATATCTCAAGATAACACTGCCTTCGCCCGCCTATTCCGACCGGGAAGCGCTCCGGATCGCGGTGGCGCGGGGATTCTTCCTCGCGGTGAAAGGCGAGGAACTCGATTCGCTTACGGTGCGCAAGACCTTGCGGACGATCGATCCCCGGTTGCGGGCGGGCGACCGGCTGAACGAACTCAAACTCTGGCGCGAGGAGGGCGTGAGCGAATCGGCCATCGACGACGAGGAATTCCTCAAGATCATGCGTACGGTGCACATTCCGGGCGTGCCCCTGGCGGCGGAAGTGCGCATTTTCGCGTCCCGGCTGTATCTTTATCCGGACAATTTCCGCTGGCCGTTCGCCGGCAGGTACGAGTCGCTCTCCCTGCGCGACGCCATCAAGGTGCGGCACCGCGATCCGAGGGTGCGGCTCGCGGCGCTCAACAAAATCACGGAAACTGTCGCCTATGGCGGCGGACGGGGCGAGGAGATGGACCGGGTGGTGGAGGGCTATTGCGGCTTTCTCAAGTCGCTCGCCGCCGGCAAGGACAACGACGAAGCGCTTTACTCGATGCTCGACGAACTGGAGAACAGGCTGAAAGGATTGGGCAAATGAAACAGACGATTACCGACAACCGGGTGGATGCCGACATCCTTACCTACACGGTCGGACGCGATCCGGTTCTGGACCTGCGCCTCGCGGTGTGGGACTGCATGGGCACGGCCGCGCACGTCACCATGCTGTCGGAGATGAAGCTCAAGCGTCCGGTCGTCACCAAAGCGGAAGCGGCCAAGGTGCGCAAAGAGCTGGCGAACATCGTCAAGCTGGCCCGGGCGGGCAAGTTCGAAATCCGCGAGGACGACCAGGACGTGCACATGGCGGTGGAGCGCATGCTCACCGAAAAGCTGGGCGATCTCGGCAAGAAGATCCATACGGGACGCTCCCGCAACGACCAGGTGGCGGTGGACGTGCGCCTCCACATGAAGGACGAGCTCCTGTCGCTCGAAGGCGAACTCGTGAAATTGATGGACGCGCTCGTCTCGCTCGGACGCAAGCACGATCTCGTGCCGCTCGTCGGGCGCACCCATCTCCAGCCCGCCATGCCCAGTTCCGTCGGGATGTGGTCCACCGGCCACGCGGAAATGGTGCTCGACCAGCTGGAAAACCTCGAGGCGGCCTACCGGCTGGTGGACTTGAACCCGCTCGGGAGCGCCGCCGGCTATGGCGTGCCGCTTCCGCTGAACCGCAAACTCACCACCAAGCTCCTCGGGTTTGCGCGTCCCATCCACAACTGCTTCGGGGCGTCGATGGCGCGCGGCGAGTGCGAGGCGGCCGTGCTGGGGGCGCTGGCGCAGTTGATGGCCGTCCTGTCGCGTCTCGCCGAAGACCTCATTCTCTTTTCGATGCCGGAGTTCGCCTATTTCAAACTGCCGCGCGAGTACTGCACCGGTTCCTCCATCATGCCGCAGAAGTTCAATCCCGACGTGCTGGAGCTCGTCCGCTCCAAGGCCGCGCAGGTGCTGGGGCTTTCCGTCGCGTCGCTTTCGATGCTCCACGCCATGCCGGGCGGCTACAACCGCGATCTGCAGGATTCCAAGTTCCTCTATATGGAAGGGCTGGACGTAACCCGCACTACGGTGCGCATCCTCGCCAAGGTGGTGAAGGGCGTGGAGGTGGATCCGGAGCAATGCCGCCGGGCGTTCACCCCCGGAGTTTTCGCCACCGACGTCGCCCTGCGCAAGGTGGCGGAGGGAACCCCCTGGCGCGACGCCTACCACGATGTCAGGGACCACCTCGAGCAACTGGAAAGCGAAGATCCCGACCGCGCAGTGGCGGCCAAGAAGCATCTGGGCGCGACGGGCGGGATCGACTACGACCATTACCGCTCCGCCATCGCCGACGCGTTCGGCGCCATGCTGGATCGGCGGGTTAAATTCGAGAAGTGCCTCCATGCTCTTGTCGGTTGAAGATCTGCACGTCCGTTACGGCGCTTTCGAGGCGGTTCGCGGCGTGAGCTTCGAACTGGGCGAAGGCGAAATCCTGGGCATCGTGGGCGAATCGGGGTCGGGCAAGTCCACCATCGCGCGCACGCTGATCGGGCTGGAGCGGGCTTCGTCCGGACGGATAACGCGCAACTGCCGGCGCATGCAGATGATCTTCCAGGATGCGGTAGGTTCCCTCAATCCCCGGATGAAAGTGGGCGCGGCCCTGCGCGAATCCATCAAGATCGGCCGCCCGAAAGACGCGCCCCCGGTCTCGCCCGAAGCTCTGCTCGAACAGGTGGGACTCAGCCGCGCCGTGCTCGACCAGTATCCGCGCGAACTTTCCGGCGGACAGTGCCAACGCGTTTCGGTGGCCCGGGCCCTGTCGTGTTCGCCGGATCTGCTCATCGCCGACGAGCCGGTTTCGGCCCTGGACGTGAGCGTGCAGGCGCGCGTGCTCAATCTTCTGCGCGACCTTAGGCGCACGCTCGGCATTTCCATCCTCCTCATCGCGCACGACCTCGCCGTAGTCAAGAACGTCTGCGACCGGATTTGCGTGATGGAGCAGGGGCTTTTCGTCGATTCGGGCCTGGCGGAAGACGTTTTCGAACGCCCCCAAAGTCCGTACACCCGGCGGCTGTTGTCGGCCGTCCCCACCATTTGAAAGAAGGATAAAAACGATGTCCGAATGCACCCATGACTGTTCCAATTGCGGTAGCGCCTGCGCCTCCCGGGCCAAGGCCGACTTCGCCGCCCCGCTCAACGTGGATTCCAAAATCAAGCGCGTCATCGCCGTCGCGTCCGGCAAGGGCGGCGTGGGCAAGAGTTTCGTCTCGGCCATGCTGGCGGTGACGGCCATGCGCAAGGGGCTCAAGGTGGGCATCCTCGACGCCGACATCACCGGCCCCTCCGTGCCCAAGGCGTTCGGCATCGCGGGCGGCACCTTCCAGACGGAAGTGGGCATCGAGCCCGCCTCCTCAACCGGCGGCATCAAGATCATTTCGCTCAACATGCTCATCGAGAACCCCGACGAGCCGGTGGTCTGGCGCGGAAGCCTCATCGCCGGATGCGTCAAGCAGTTCTGGACCGACGTCCACTGGGGCGAACTCGACCTCCTCGTGATCGACATGCCCCCGGGCACCGGCGACGTGCCGCTCACCGTGTTCCAGTCGCTCCCGGTGGACGGCGTGGTGGTGGTGAGCTCGCCGCAGGAACTGGTGGAGATGATCGTCGGCAAGTCCGTGCGCATGTGCGAGCTGATGGAAAAGCCCGTCCTCGGCCTCGTGGAGAACATGAGCTACTTCAAATGCCCCAAGTGCGGCGAAATGCACGAGCTCTACGGCGAATCCAAGGCGCTTGCGCTGGCGAACCATTTCAAGCTGCCGCGCTTCGCCCGTCTGCCCATCGATCCCCAGTTCGCCCGGCTGATGGATTCCGGCGCGGCCGAACACGTGGAACTGCCGGCGGACGTGACGAAATGCCTGGAGGAGATGGTGGGATGAAAGG
>CAMZDY010000019.1 GCA_947305585.1 uncultured Verrucomicrobiota bacterium
TATCGGCCCCGCCCTCGAAGCAGAGCCGGCGGAAAGGCGCGTCCGTGAATCCCGCAAGCGGCGCTAGGTGATAGCGCATGTCTCCAGCACCTTTCTCGCCTTCCATCCGCCCCACACGAAGAGCGTCCAGGGTTTGATGTTTCTGACGACCTTCACCACCTTGTCGTCCTTGTCCAAAAAAGTGGCGTCGATCGGAAACCGCATGAACCAAGTGTGGATGCAATTGCACTTGAGAATGAGGAGCCCGTCGCCGGGCTCCAATCTGTCGCGTCCGATGAGTCCCCGGGCGCGTTGGGCAAAAGTGCGCGCAACTTCCACCATCAGTAGATGAAAAGCATCTCCCGGTATTTCGGCATCGGCCAGCGGCTGTCGTCCACCAGATGTTCGAGCTTGTCTACCGTCTTGCGGAGGTCCGTCATCGTTTTGATGATGGCGTCGTGACGGAAACCCTTCTGCGACAGCGCCTTCTCCAGCCGCTCGCACTTGACGTGCAGATCGTCCAGCCCCGCGCCGAGCTTGAGACTGAGCGCCTTGAGCCCCGTAACGCCCATCTTGAGCCCGTCCTTCGTGGCCTGGCCGATCGCAGTGGCGAGCCGGCTGAACTCGTCCGCCACCACCGGACGGATCATGCCGCGCGCCATCTCCAGCGCGATTTCGCCCTCGATGCGGATGCGGCGCTCGTAATCTTCGCAGGCGATCTCGTAGCGCGACTCCATCTCCGTTTCGCTCAACACCCCGTACTTGGCGAAGAGTTCGCGGTTGGCCTTGTTCTTCAACGGCGAAATGGCCTCGGGCGTATCCTTGAAATTGGGAAGCTCGCGTTTGGCCGCTTCGGCGGGCCAATCGCTCGAATAGCCGTCGCCCGAGAACAGCACGCGCTTGTGCTTGCGGATGAGCCGTTGCAAGAGCGCCTGCAGATTGGAGTTGAAATCGCCCTTCATCGCGTCCAGCTTGTCGCACACGGCATCGATCGATTCCGCCACGATGGTGTTCAAAACCATCATGCTCTGCGCGCAGTTCTGGGAGGAGCCGGGCGCGCGGAACTCGAATTTGTTGCCGGTGAAGGCGAAGGGACTCGTGCGGTTGCGATCGGTAGTGTCGCGCGGAAGCGGCGGAAGGCTGTCCACCCCGAGCCGCATCTTGCGTTTGGAACGCGAACGCGACCGGGTGCCGGCTTCGATGGACGCCATCACCTCGTTCAGTTCATCGCCCAAAAAGATGCTGATGATGGCGGGCGGAGCTTCGTTGGCCCCCAGACGGTGATCGTTGCCCGCGCCGGCGGTGGTGGTGCGGAGCATGTCCGCATGCAGATCGATCGCCCGGATGATGGCCGAGAGAAACGTGAGGAACATGGCGTTGTCGCACGGATTGTCGCCGGGCGAAAGCAGGTTCTTGCCGCCATACGCCAGCGACCAGTTGCAGTGCTTGCCCGACCCGTTCACGCCGTCGAAAGGCTTTTCGTGCAGAAGACACACAAGCCCCAGATTCTCGGCCGTCTGCCGCAAGACCTCCATGATGAGC
The DNA here is from genome assembly GCA_947305585.1 of uncultured Verrucomicrobiota bacterium. Lineage (GTDB taxonomy): Bacteria > Verrucomicrobiota > Kiritimatiellia > RFP12 > UBA1067 > UBA1067. Next base: position 1,522 of record CAMZDY010000019.1, read on the forward strand.
ATGTTGTGGTCTACCGCCAGATTGAGCTCCTCGAACATCGGCGCGAGTTCGAACTGCGCCGGAGCCACCTCGTTGTGGCGCGTCTTGGCGGGAATGCCCAGTTTCCAGAGCCGGTGCTCGACTTCCGTCATGAACTTGAGGATCCGGGGACGGATGGAACCGTAATAATGGTCGTCCAGCTGCTGATGCTTGGCCGGAGCCGCCCCGAAAACCGTACGCCCCGTCTGCAGAAGGTCCGGACGACGCAAATAATACTCGCGGTCGATCAGGAAATACTCCTGTTCCGCCCCCAAAGTGATGGAGGTATGCGCCTTCTTCTGGTCGAACTTCTTCATCAGGCGCTCGGTCGCTTTGGTGATGGCCTGAATGGACCGCAAAAGCGGCGTCTTGGTGTCGAGCGCAGCCCCGGTGTAGGCGCAGAACACCGTCGGGATGCACAGGGTGGCGCCGTTTTCGTGGCGCTTGATGAAAGCGGGAGAGGTGGGGTCCCAAGCCGTGTAGCCGCGAGCCTCGAAGGTCGAACGCAACCCGCCCGTCGGGAAACTGGACGCATCCGCCTCGCCCCCGATCAGGTTCTTGCCGCTGAAGTTCAATACCGCAGTGGCGATCCCGGTAGGCTCCAGGAACGAATCGTGCTTTTCGGCGGTGCCCCCGGTGAGCGGCTGGAACCAGTGCGTGAAATGGGTAGCGCCCATATCCACCGCCCAGTTCTTCATTCCCTGCGCCACATCCTCGGCGATGGAAGGATCCAACGCCTTGTACTCCTTCATGGTCGCGATGAGCTTGTCCGCAACCGGCTTCTTCAGATACTTGCGGATCGCCTTCTCGCTGAAGACGTCCTCGCCGTAATGCTTGATTGTTTCCATAATGGTGCCCCTTACCCTAAAGAAGAAGAAACCTTGAACACCGCCATCAGAATGGCGATCGCCACGAATCCCACCACTCCTGCGATAAGCACGATGAGAATGGGTTCGAGCGCGTTGGTGAATGCGGCGATCGCCCGGTCCATATCCTTCTGGTAGCGCTTGCCGATATGCTCCAAAGATCCCGGCATGTCGCCCGCCTGCTCGCCGATGGCCAGCATGTCAGTCATCATCCGCGGAAAGATTCCGCTTGCCGCCAGAGGTCCCGAAATCGAAGTACCGTCCGTCACGCGCTTCCTCGCCTCGTTGAGCGCGTCCTCGATGACCGCATTGTTGCACGTGTCGGCCGAAATCTTGAGCGCCTGCAAAACGTTGACCCCGTTGACCAGAAGCGTCTTGAGCGTGTACGCCAAAGACGAATAGGTGCCGGTGGCCACGATCGGCGCAATCAGCGGCGCTTTCAGTTTCCAGCCGTCCACCTTGCGCCGTCCTTTCGGCGTTTCCTTCCACTTCCGGAACCACATAGCAACCGCAAACGCCGCGATCGCCAGCAGCCACCCGTAGTGCAACATGAAGTCGCTCGCTCCGAGCAGAATGAGGGTGGGCAAAGGCAGACTCGCCCCGAGCGACTCGAATACGCGCTGGAACTTGGGGATGATGAAAACGAGCGCCCCCACCACCGCCGCAACGCCAAAACAGAGCACGATCACCGGATACGTCAGTGCACCCTTGATCTTGCCCTTCATGTTGTCGTAGCGTTCGTAATGGTCCACTAGCCGTCGAAGCACCTCCACCAGCGCCCCCGACGCTTCGCCCGCCCGGATCATGTTGGAATAGAGCGGAGGAAACGTCTTGGGGTGTGCGGCGCAGGCGTCCGAAAACGTCTCGCCGCGCACGATCCGGTCGCACAGATCCTGTGCGATGTGACGCTGAGCGCTCAGTTCTTCGCCTTGGTTGGCGAGCGCCTTCAAGGCCTGGCCGAGCGTCATTCCCGCTTCGATCAGATCCGCGAGTTCCGAAGTGAAAAGAAGCACCTCTACGGACTTCATGTCCGTCTTGGGCTTGCCGCCTCCGATCTGCATGTTCCAGATCGAGGTGGAGGCGGGCTTGGAGGCCGGTTTGGGGGCGGCCGGAGACGGCTTGGCGACTTCCGTCGTCTTGGACTTGTTCCGGCTGCCCCTGGCGTATCCCATTGTCGCTTAACGCACTTTCCGCACGCGGATCACGCCTTCTACCGCGCCGATCGCGTCCAGTGCCTCGCCGGAAACGGAAACGTCCGTATCCACCAGCGCGTAGCCCACTTCGCCGCGAACCGCGTTGGCGCTGCCGGAAACGTTGACACCCTTCGCCGACAGCGCCGCGAGGATCCCCTCCAGCACCGAAGGCTTGCCGTTATGGCAAACGGCTACGCGTCCGGGAGCCTTGACCGTACCCAGATTCACCCCCGGATAGTTGACGGAATTGACGATGTTGCCGTTCTCCGCGAAATTCCTGAGTTCGTCCACCGCCATCGCCGCGCAATTGTCCTCGGCCTCTTCGGTCGACGCGCCCAGATGAGGCAGCACCACGCACTTGGCGTTGGCCGCCACCGCCGGAGTGGCGAAGTCGCTCATGTACTTGGCCACCTTGCCCGATTCGAGCGCCGCCAGCAGGTCCGCTTCGTTAACGATGACGTCGCGTGCGCAGTTGATCAGCACCACGCCCTGTTTCATCGACCCGATCGCTTTCGCATCCACCATTCCCTTGGTGGCCGGAACGGCCGGCAGATGGAGCGTGATGAAGTCGCTCGCCGCATAGAGATCGGCAAGGCCCGTCACCACCTTGACGCGAGGATCGAGAGCGAGCGCCGCGTTTACGCCGAGATAGGGATCGTACCCCACCACGTCCATCCCGAGCGAAAGCGCCGCGTTGGCCACCAGACGTCCGATGGCCCCGAGGCCCACCACTCCCAGCGTCTTGCCCGTGATTTCAGTTCCCGCGAACGCCTTCTTCGCCTTCTCGGCCGTTTTGCCGATGTTTTCGTCGCCGGCGTTGTCGCGCACCCACTTGGCCCCGCCGATCAGGTCGCGGCTCGCGAGAAGCATCATGGCGAGCACGAGCTCCTTCACCGCGTTGGCGTTGGCGCCGGGGGTGTTGAACACCACCACGCCCTTTTTGGCATAGTCGGCATGGGGAATGTTGTTGACGCCGGCACCGGCGCGCGCCACCGCCAGCAGGCCATCGCCGATCTCCACTTCGTCCATCTTGGCGGACCGGACGAGCACGAGTTCGGCTTCCTTAAGCTCCTTCGTCTCTTCGTAAACGGACGTGAACCGCTTCAGCCCCGCCGGGCTGATGCTGTTGAGGCAATTGTATTTCATGCTACGAGTTCCTTGTTGAGTTTTACGATCAAATCTTCGAGTTTCATCGCGCCCAGATCGCCCTGCACGCGTTCGCGCACCGAAACGGTTCCGGCCGCCTCGTCGCGCGGACCCACCACCAGTTGGTACGGCACCTTCTGGAGCGTCGCTTCGCGGATCTTGGCGCCCAGCTTTTCGGCACTGCGGTCGATCTCCACCCGGAAACCGGCAGCCGCCAGCTCGCCCTGAACCTTCTCCGCGTACGCCATCGCCTTGTCGCTGATGGGCAGAATGCGCACCTGCTCGGGTGCCAGCCACAGCGGAAACGCCCCCGCGTAGTGCTCGATCAGAATGCCGATAAAACGCTCCAGCGAACCCAACACCGCGCGATGCAGCATCACCGGATGATGCTTCTTGCCGTCCGGACCGATGTATTCGGCGTTGAGCCGTTCCGCGCTCGGGAGTTGATAGTCGAGCTGGATCGTACCGCACTGCCAAGGCCTCCCCAACGCGTCGATGAGCGTAAACTCCAGCTTGGGACCGTAAAACGCCCCCTCGCCCGGCTGAATCTCATACTCGAGCTCGGCAGCCTTGCACGCTTCGGCCAACGCCGCCTCCGCGCGCTCCCAGGTGGACACTTCGCCCACGTGATCCTCCGGCATCGTGCTCAGCTTCACCACCAGATTCTTGTCGAATCCGAAATCGCCGTACACATCCTTCAGGAGCCGGCAGAACTTGGCCACCTCGGCCTCGATCTGCTCCTCGGTGCAGATGATGTGCGCGTCATCCTGCACGAATCCGCGAACGCGCATGATTCCGTGCAGCGTGCCACTCGGTTCGTTGCGCGCGCAGTGGCCGAACTCCGCCAGCCTGAGCGGCAGGTCCTTGTAGCTCCTGGAGCGGCTGTTGAAAATCTCGAGCGCGCCCGGGCAGTTCATCGGCTTCACCGCGAAAATCCGCTTCTCGCTCTCGGTGATGAACATGTTCTGCTGGTAGTGCGCCCAGTGGCCGCTACGCTCCCACAGACTGCGCGGCATCAAAGCCGGAGTGTTCACCTCCTGATATCCGTCCTTCACCAGCTTCTCGCGCATGTAGTTCTGGAGCGTCACGTAGATACTCCAGCCGCGCGGATGCCAGAAAATCTGTCCGGGGTCTTCCGGATCCAGATGGAAGAGGTCCAGCTCCACACCCAGCCGGCGATGGTCGCGCTTCTTCGCCTCTTCGACGCGCCGGACCATCTCGTCCAGCTCCTCCTGCGTGGAGGCCACGATGCCGTAGATGCGCTGCAGCATCTTGTTCTTCTCGTCGCCGCGATAGTAGCTGCCCGCCACACGCATAAGTTTGACGACCCCGATTTCCTTCGAGTGAGCCACGTGCGGACCCCGGCACATCTCGGCGTAGTCGCCCACCGTGTAGGTGCTGATGTCCTCACCCTCGGGAATGTCGGCGAGACGCTCGAGCTTGTAGGTCTGCCCCGCCAGCATCTTGGCGCACTCCTCGCGGCTCACCGTCTTTTTGACGAACGGCTCGTCGAGCGCGATGAGCCGGGCCACTTCCGCCTCGATCTTGGGGAAGTCCTCGGGACTGATCCGGTGCGGCAGATCGAAATCGTAATAGAAGCCCTCGTCCGTCGCCGGACCGATATCCACCTGCACGCCTTCGAAAACGTTCTGCACCGCGCGCGCCGTCAAATGCGCCGCCGAGTGCCTTCTTTCCTCGATACTTGCCATTATCGTTCAGTGGGGCAACCCCACTCCTCCAGTTTGTTTGCGATCCAATTGAAAGTGGCCTCGTGCATCTCCTTGGCCTTCGTGCAGGGGATGATCGGTCCGCAGCTGCACCGGAGATCGAACGAAGGATCCACCGTGCCGAAATCCTTGAACACCTTGTCGACGAGCCCCGTGCCGGTGCGCGTGGGCATGATCCTCGTATCGACCGCGATAGGCACGATGGGACAACCCGCCTTCTCGGCGATCTTAGCCCCGATCGAACTGAACTTGGCGCGGCTGAACACTTTGCTCCTCGTACCCTGCGGGAAAATGAGGAAGCTGTTCTTCTGCTCGCTGATGCGCTCGGTCGAGACCCGGATCATGTCGAGAAGATCCTGTTTTGGCGACTTCCGCCCGATCGGCACGAGCCCCATGTGCGCCGCCGCCTTCTTGAGGAAAGGAAGCCGCATCAGACTTTCCTTGACCACCACGTTGAACGGCTTGTAGGTGAGAATCAAGGCCGGCAGCATCACCGTCTCGACCGTCGACATGTGGTTGCAGAGGAACATGACCGGTCCGTCGTAGGTCTTGAGCACGTTCCAGCCGTCCACATGCACCTTGACGCCCATGCGCTCGGCTCCGCTCACGGAATGGAAGCAGAAATGCGCCCACTTGTCCGTATCGAGATTCCGGCACGCTTCGTAAACCGCGCACTTGGGGAATACGCTGCCGCAGTCCCAGCAGTACCGGAACGTGGTCCAGCGCCCGGGCTTCCGTCGCGCGGGCAACTTGGTCTCGTCGGAATGGTACTCGCCCGTTTCGGTCAGAATTTTCCTGAATTCCTCCAGCGTGGTCTTTTTCATTCTTTGTCCTCCCCGGATCCGTTATCCGGTTCTTTGCGATCCTCTTCTTCTCGCCGCCGGCGATCCTCCTCCTCGCGACGCCTGCGTTCGTCCTCCTCGCGGCGACGCTCCATCTCCAGAAACGCCTCTTCGCGCTCCTCGCGCTGAAGCCGCATTTCCTCGCGCATGGCCATGAAATCGTTGCGTATCTCCTCGCGCTCCTCTTCCTGACGGGCCCTCGCCTCGTCCGCCGCCCGTTTGCGCTCCTCCTCCATCGCCGCACGCTGGGCGCGTCTGGCGCGGAGGGAACTGCCGCCCTTCAAAAGCGTATTGCGCGGCTGGTCCTGGAAACCGGCGGTTTCGGCCATGGCAGGCAGGATCTTGGGCGCCTGCGCCGACTGTGACGCCTGAGCCGCCATATCGGCCTTGACCTTGCCGGCATTGACTTCTCCGCTCGTGCCGCCAAGCTCCAGCTCCACCTCCACGTCGCCTTTCGCCAGCCGCATCCACGCCCTCACGGGATCCGCCTCCTTGACCTCCCAACCATTGCGCCGTTCGCCCACCTTGAGATAGTAATGGACCGGGTTCTTGCCGTCGGTGTTGTCGGTAAATCCGACCGCCGTCTCGCCCGAAGGCGTGATATTGATCATGGAGAACCGCACCGAATGCTGCAATTTCTCCTGCTCCTCGGTGAGAGCCTTGTCGGACCCCTTCCCGCCCTTTACCTCGTTGGGATTCTTGTTGGGATCGAAACCGTTCGGCGGTTGGCCGAACATCTGCCGGTCGATGATGGACTGGTACCGCGACAGCGGCATCCGCTCGGCCAAGGTTTCCCCCGCCCACGCGAAGACGGCGATCGCGGCCAGAATCCGCTTCATCGCCACTTACACGAGCCCCCGCTTGATCAGATGCTCGGCTATCTCCACCGCGTTCAACGCCGCGCCCCTCAGGAGCTGGTCGCCCGAAACGAACATGTCGAGGCCCTTCTTGTCGTGGCGGCTGATGTCCTGACGGATGCGCCCGGCCAGAACGTCATACTTGCCCATTGCGTCGAGCGGCATGGGATAGCCCCCGTTCAGCGGATCGTCCACCACCCTTACGCCTTCGCTCTTCGACAGGATTTCGCGCGCCTCCTCGGGAGTGATGTCCTCCTCGAACTCCAGATTGAGACTTTCCGAATGCGCCCTTGCGATCGGCACGCGCACGCTCGTGCAGCTCAGCATCAGTTCCGGCGCGTGCAACATCTTGCGCGCTTCGTTGCGCATCTTAAGCTCTTCGAGCGTGTACCAGTTCTCCGGATCGAACTTGTCGATGTGCGGAATCAGATTGTACATGAGCTGGTGCTGGAACGCCTTGACGGTAAGCGGCTTGCCCTCCACGTACTCGCGGAACTGGTTCTCGAGTTCCTCGAGACCCGGCGCGCCCGCGCCCGAGGCCGACTGATACGTGCTCGCGATCAGCCGCTTCAGCTTCTTCGCCTTGTGGAGCGGCGCCACCGCCTCCAGCATGATGGCCGTAGTGCAGTTCGGGTTGGCGATCACGCCTTGGTTCCAGTCCAGATCCTCCGCGTTCACCTGCGGCACCACCAACGGCACGGTCGGATCCTGCCGGAACGCACGCGAGTTGTCGATCATCTTCGCGCCTGCCTTGACCACCGCGTCCTTGAGCTGGATCGCCACATCCGTCTTGCCCGCGAAAAGCACGATGTCCATCCCGCCGAAACTGTTCTCCGTAGCAGGCAGAATATGGTAGTTTTCGCCCAAAATGACCTCGTCTCGCTCGCGCGAAGCGAAAACCTGAACCTTGCCGCAAGGGAACTTCCGCTCCTTGAGCACCTTGATCATCTCGGTGCCGACCGCGCCGACACCTACCAAGCCTACATTGTAAGTTTTCATAATTGTGTATATTATATCATATTTCCCCTTGAAAAACAAGAGGAAAAATGAAAAATCTATGATTTGCGCCTACTCGAAAATGACAAAGGCGGGGAGGCCCTGGACGGACTCGAAACCGGGCAGGGCCTTGAGCTTCGAGATGTCTTCGGCCTGGAGACGGATTACGGTGAACCGCTCGAGTTCGGCCACCACTTCCGGATCCTGGAGCGTGGTGCGCTCCATCGCCGCACAGTTCTTGCACCAGGTGGCCCAGCAATCGACGAGCACGGGACGCTCCATCGGCAGCGCGAAATCGTCTACCGTCATCCCCGCATCCACTTTGGGCGCGCCCATGAGCCCCGTGACGCCGAGATAACCGTACCAACCGGCAAAACCAAGGACGATGATCCCGAATATCTTGTTGACCTTGCCCATCCATGCGCCCGGTTTGGGGAGGATATGCATCCCCGCGCCCAACAGCGGCCAAGGCAGCGCCATACCCAAACCCAGCACGAAAGGCAGTCCAAGCGCGAACAAGTTGCCCTCGGCCACAAGCCTCGCGGTGAGGAAAAGGACGGAGATGAGGATGGGCGCCACGCACGCCCCCGCCAACACGGCCGACAGCATCCCCATCAAGAACGCGCTCGAGGAATTGAAACGGTATTTGGAGAAGTCGATGAAGAACGCGCCGAACATCGAAAGCGCAAGCGCCAGAAACACGGCCGAAACCGCCAGATTGAACCAGGGCGAGCCTTGGATCTGGCCGAACGCCATGCCGCCCAGCGAGGCCGCGAGCCCCAGCGCCCCGTAACTGATGGCGATACCAAGGCCGTAGACAAGTCCGTTCCTGAACGACTTGCCGATGATCATTAGGTTGATGGGGATCATAGGCAGAACGCACGGCGTGAGGTTCATCGCGAGGCCGCCCAAGAGCACCAGAACGAGGATCGCCCACAGCGACTTGCCGTCCAGCGCGTCGTCTTCCGGCTCCTCGTTGCGCAGGAAGGACAGAAACTCCGCCTTGTCCATATAGCCCAGTTTGAGGCGCGGCTCGGCCTCTTCGGATTCTTCCGGCGTTTCGCCCCAGACGGGCATCTCCGGTTCGGCCGCATCGACCGCATCGAGCGGCATGCAGATACCGTCCTTGCATTCGTAGGCCACACCGTTCACCACCTGGATGTCGGCCAGGAACAGACTAGCGATCAGAAAGAACATTGATTGCCTCCTCGTAGAAACTTTCCGGCGTGGATGCGCCGGAAGTGACGCCCAACACCTTTACCCCGCTTAAATCGAGCGACTTCACCTCTTCGATGGTGCCCGCCCGGAAAACCTTGTCGCAACGCGCCACTTCGCCCAGTTCGCGCGTATTGGAACTGTTGGCCGAACCCAACACCAAAAGCGCGTCGCCCGCGAAATTCCTTACCGCATCCTGCCGGAGTTTGGTGGCGTTGCACACCTGGGCGGAAGTTTCCACCTCGTGGGTTTTCCTCAACTCCGCGATGCGCGCTGCCACCTCGTCCGAATTCATGGTGGTCTGGGAAACTACCGCGATCTTGCGCGGAAGCGGTTCCTGGGGATTCTTGATTTCGCCTAAGATTCCCTGCACCTCCACATGGTCGCGCTTGCCGATCACGTATACGAATTTGCCCTCCTCGGCGTACTTGCGCGCGGCATCGTGCACGCGCTGGACGAAGGGACAGGTGGCGTCCACTACCTTGAGCTTGCGCGCCTCGGCCGCCTTCCGCACGGCCGGCGAAACCCCGTGCGCCGAAAAGAGGACGGTGGCGCCCTCCGGCACCTCGTCCACCCGCTCCACGAACACGAACCCGCGCGCTTTGAGGTCCGCCACCACGATTTCGTTGTGGACAAGTTCGTGCAGACAGTAGACGGTGCCTTTCAGGCTCAGCGCCTTTTTCAAAGCTCCGATCACTCCGGCGCAGAAACCGTGCGGCACTATCTTGACGATTTCCATCCTAGCCTTCCACGAAATCGAGTTTGATGGAACTGGCGTCGGGCGAATTGCGCGGCTTGAACCGGATGCCAGCCTCCACGTCGCGGCACATTTCGATCACGTCCGGCCAAGTCTGGATGCGCCCTTCGCGATTTTTGACGAGCATCGCCTCCAGCAGTTGCGCAAAGCCCTCGGAAAGCTCCATCCGGAAATTGCGCGGATCTGGCGACTGCATGTGTTCGTCGCAATGCGCGCGCATGGTTTCCACCGGGTCCATATTGCTGAAAAGCATGCGCCCGGTGGCGAGATGGTAGAGCGTGGCACCCATCGAATAGATGTCGGAGCGGCAGTCGGGCTCGAGATCGCCGTACACGAGCTCGGGACTGATGTAGGCGGGCGTGCCGGTTACGTGCTCGGGCACCTCCCGCTCGCCGTCGGCCCGAAACTCGAACTGGTGGGCGATGCCGAGATCCATCACCTTTATGACCCCCTCCTGGTTGATCATCAGGTTTTCGGGCTTGAGATCGCAATGGACGAGTCCGTGTTCGTTCCAGGCATAGTCGAGCGCGGACGCCACCGATTCGCACAGCAGCAGACAATCCACCTCGCGCACGTGCATCTTCTGGCGCAGGAATTCGCCGAAGGAATAGCCGTCCACGTACTCCATCACGTAGTACCACTCGTCGTGATCCTTGGCGAATTCGTACGCCTGGACGATCCCCGGATGCTTCATCTCCTCCATGATGCGCTCTTCGGTGCGGAAATTGCGCACCTCGTCGGCGCGCTTGGCGAAATCGGGCTTGAGCACCTTCACGGCCACCGTGCGATTGTTAACCTTGTCCCACGCCTTCCACACGGTGGACATGCCGCCTTCGCCGATTTTCTGCAATAGCCTCAGCTTTTCCATTCGTTCAGTTTCCGGTGGAGGGTGCGGCGACTGATGCCCAGCTCTTCGGCCGCGCGGGTTTTGTTGTAATGGAAGCGTTCGAGCGTGGAGAGGATTTTGGCCTTCTCCATCTCCTTGATGTTCACGCCCCGGACCGGCGGCATGACCGGCGCGCCCGGAGAAACCGCATTGCGCGAGCGGGTAAGCTCGTAGGGAAGATCGTCCATCCCCAGCCGGTCGCCTTCGGACAGGACCACCATCTTCTCGACCGCGTTCCTGAGTTCGCGCACGTTGCCCGGCCAATCGTAGTTTTCGAGCGCGCGCATGGCTTCGGGGTCTACACTTTTCGGCTTGACGCCGTTTTCGCGGCAGAACTCCTTGAGGAAACGGTTCACCAGGAGCGCGATATCTCCCGGACGGTCCTTGAGCGCGGGCAGATGGATGTCGATCACGTTGAGGCGATAGTAGAGATCCTCGCGGAACTTGCCCTCCTCCACGTACTTGCGCAAATCGCGATTGGTGGCCGCCACGATGCGGATGTCGGTCTTGATGTCCTTGGAGCCGCCCACCCGCTGGAAGGTGCGCGTTTCGAGGACGCGCAAAAGCTTCACCTGGGTGGAAGCGTCGATATCGCCGATTTCGTCCAGAAAGAGCGTGCCTCCGTCCGCCAGTTCGAAGCGTCCCTGCCGTTCCTTGATGGCATCGGTGAACGCGCCCTTCTCATGTCCGAAGAGTTCGCTTTCCAGCAGCGTGGAACTGAGCGCCGCGCATTCCACCGCCACAAACGGTCCTTTGGACCGCGCGCTCAAGTTGTGCAGCGCCTGCGCCACCAGTTCCTTGCCCGTTCCGCTGGGGCCCTCGATCAGCACGTTGGCGTTGCTTTTGGCGGCCTGACGGATCCGCGCATACACTTTCTGCATCACTTCGGAGCTGCCGGTGAAGTTTTCGAGCGAATACTTTTCCTCCAGCCGGGTCTTGAGTTCCTTGACCTCGGCCTCCAGCTTTACGGTCTTGAGCGCGCGTTCCACCCGGAGCTCCAGCTGGTCGAGATCGGTGATGGGCTTGGTGAGGAAGTCGTCCGCGCCGTCTTTCATGGCCTCCACCGCCAGTTCCACCGTGCCGTACGCCGTCAAAAGGATGCAAACGAGTGCGGGATTGAGCGCCTTGGCCTTTTTGAGCAGTTCCACCCCGTCCATTCCCGGCATGCGGATGTCGGAAAGCATCAGCCGGATGTCGGGATCGGACGCGAGGAGTTTCAGCGCTTCGTCGCCGCCGGACGCCACGAGACAATCGTACTTGCCGCCCAAAGCCCGGGCCATCACGGTCCGGATGGCCGCTTCGTCGTCCACGATGAGTATTTTGACCTTAGCCATGCTATTTCAAAGTCCGGATGCGTTTTTCGATTCGCGGCAACCGCACGGTGAACGCGGTGCCTTTGCCCGCTTCGCTTTCCGCGCCGATCGTGCCGCCATGTTCGCGCACTATACGCGAGGAAATCATGAGCCCGAGTCCCGTTCCTCCGGTTTTGGTGGTGCGGTAGGGCTCGAAGAGATGTTTAAGCTGTTCCGCGTCCATGCCGACGCCGGAATCCTGGATGCGCACTTCCACGTCCATGTCTTTGGCGGAGACCTGCACCTCGATCGTCCCCCCGTCCTGCATCGCCTCCAGCGCGTTCTTGAAGAGATTGAAGAAAACCTGCTCCAGCTGGTTGCGGTCCATCGCCACCACCGGCAAAGCGCGAGGAATGTCCAGAATCACCCGGACGCGCTTCTCCTCGAACCGCACCTTGAGCGCCTTGAGACACTCGGCCAACGGCTCGGCCACGTTGCCGGGCACGAGACACGGCTTGCCGGGACGGAGCGCCTGCAGAAAGTCGCGGATGATGCCGTCAAGCCGGTTCACCTGATGCTTGCACGTCTCGATCAACTCGTCGCCGGGACGTTCGCGCGCCATCAGCTGCAGGTTGAGGCTGAGCGCATTGAGCGGATTGCCGATTTCGTGCGCCACTCCGGCCGCCAGATCCCTCACCGCGCTCTGTCCGGCCGCAACGAGCGCTTCTTCGGTGTGACGGCGCTCGCCGGTCACGTCGCGCACGATGACGAGCGTGGACCGGCGCTCGAGCGGCATCGTCTGCAACTCCAGCATCCGCTCTTCCGGATAGGTGAGCGTAAGCTCCTTCTTGGCCCGGGCGCCCGGCACCACGCCCAACTGCTCCACCCCGCCCTTGCCCAGAAGTTCTTCGGCGAACGGATTGCAGTAGGTCACGGAACCGTGCTCGTCGAGGACGATGATCCCCTCTTTGATGGCGCGGAACACGGTTTCGAAAAAGTCGAATTCGTCCGACACGAGCTTGTACTGCTCGCGCAACGTGGCGGCATCGAGTTTGCCGATATGCTTGCGGACGCCTTTGAAGAAACTTTTCACCGCTTGCAGACGTCCTTCAGTTCGCGCATAAAGACCTCCATCTGCGCATCGGTGCCGATAGTTACGCGGATAAAATCGCGCACGTTCTTCGCGGCCCACCAACGGACGAAAACGTTGCGCTTTTTAAGTTCGCGGAACACGGTTTCCGCCTTGACGCCCCTAGGCGGCCGGGCGAAGAGGAAATTGGACTCGCTCTCGTTCACCGTCCAGCCGAGCTTCCGCAGTTCGTCCGTCACGCTAGCGCGCGTGGCCACCACCTTCTTGACGTTGGCGCGCATCCACTTCACGTCCTTCACTGCCGCCAACGCCACCCGCTGGGCTATCGCATCGACGTTGTAGGAGTCTTTCACCTTGACGAGCGCGTCGATGAGCGGCTTGGGGCCCACGCAATACCCCACGCGCAGCCCCGCCAGCGAAAACGACTTGGAGAACGTGCGCATCACGATGAGGTTGCGATTGTTCGCCGCAACGGCCAGTTCCATGCAGTTTTCCCGCGAGAAATCGGCATAGGCTTCGTCCACCAGCATTACGCCCTTGAACGACTTGGCCGTCTTGGCCACGAAATCCTTGGACGCAAGCGTGCCGGTGGGGGCGTTGGGATTCGTCCAGAGGAAAAGCGACACCTTGCCGTCCGTCCGGTTGCCGACCCACTTGACGTTGCGGATGGCCGCCAGAGTCTTGTAGAGGGAATAGGACGGATCGAGCGACCCGATCGCCTCGTCATCCTCCACGAAAGCCCGGGCGGCAAGCGCCAAGATCTCGTCCGACCCGTTCCCCACGAAAATCCGGTCGGGCGTAGTGTGGTTCAGCTTGGCGAGCGCCTGTTTCAGTTCCGTGCAGTCCGGATCGGGATAGCGGCGCAGGTTTTCGAGCTCGAAGTTCTTCAGCACCTCCGCGCACCGGGGACTGGGCGGATAAGGATTCTCGTTCGTGTTGAGCTTGATCACGCTCCGGCTCTTGGGTTGCTCGCCGGGCACGTAGCCTTCAAGTTTCCTCACGCTCTTGGCAATCATCATAGGTTTTTGTCTCCGTTTGCGACATTTTGTCGCACGCCAGGCCGATTGTCTCCTTGCATCCGCTTGTCCGGTCCGTCGTTATTTCCGCTTCAGCACGATGGCGGTTCTCGCCGGCAGATAAAGTTTGATCTGCTGGATGAGCTCTTTGCCGTTGTCGACGAGTTCCGGCAGATATTCGCCGCCCTTTTCGATCCGCCCCTGTCCGCCGAAGCGCGTTTCGTCGGTATCGAAGAGATGCTTCCAGCTGGTGGCCGGAGGCACGATGACGCCATAGCCGGTATAGCTTTGCGTGGGGTGGAAATTGAAGACGAACATCAAATCGCCGCGCACGTAGGCGAGCACCTTGTCCGGCTCGTTGGCCGCCAGACGAACCGGCGTGGCGTTGAGGGCGAAGGGACGGTTGATGGCGTTGATCATCGTTTCGTCGAAGTCGCCAAGCCCCTTGAACCTGAGTCCGGGATCGTCGCGCAGCGACCACTGGCGACGCGCATGGGCGTAGCTGTTGCCGTTGCCTTCGCGCGGGAAGTCGATCCATTCCGGATGGCCGAACTCGTT
>CAMZDY010000020.1 GCA_947305585.1 uncultured Verrucomicrobiota bacterium
GACGAAGCCCGCGAACGCGGCGAAAAGGTTCCCCAGAGCCATCTGGACTACTGGGCCGGGAAGGTCACGGGTAACGGCCGCAGCCTCATGGGGTGGAGCCCGGGATTGCGTCTGCCGGGACAGTCGGTCAAACAGCTTTGGATGGGCGCCAACGATCCGCGCGGCGACCGCACGCCTTATATTGATTCGCAGAACAGTTTCTATATCAACCATGTGGACCCAGAGGAACTGCTTTCCGTGGCGGCCTACCAGCAGCCTTGCCGCTGGGGCGCCAAGGACGAACATCTCGGCGCGATCATCGGCGTTTGGCACGACGACGCCATCGCCGACACCGAAGATGTGGTGCGGATGAACGCCGTCTATCCCGCCATCGTGCTTATTTCCGACAATTTCTGGCGGGGACGCGAACGGGACGAGCCCAAACTGTACGCCCGTCTGCCCGCCCCGGACGATCCGCGCTTCGCCTTGGCGGCCGATCTTGAGCGGCGCACGATCGCCCAGCGCGACAAGGTGCTCAAAGGGCTCCGGCATCCGTTCCCCTACGTGGCCCAGACGCATATGCGCTGGCGGCTGACGGACGGAAACGGGGCGGCTATAGCATCCGACATCCCCCAGGCCACCGTATATCCGCGCCATTTCTGGTTCCCGGCCGCCGCCTACATGCCCGGCAACGAAGGCGTCGCGGTGCTCGAAACCTGGATCGAAAGTCCGCGCGACATCGAATGCGGTGCGTGGATTGGGATGACCGGCTTTTCGCGTTCGGATGGACGCAGCCGCGACGCCCCCACCCCGAAATCGGGCGAGTGGAACAAGCATGGCGCCACCATCGAACTGAACGGTAAGCGCATCGAGCCGCCGAAATGGACGCATCCGGGCACCGGCGGCAACCCCAAGGAAATTCCGCTCGTGGACGAGGACTATTGGTATCGGGCTCCGGCTAGGATCCGGCTCAAGGCGGGAAGCAACCACGTCAAGCTTGCGCTCCCCAAGCGCGGGGGCTGGAAGTGGATCGGCACGTTCGTTCCTATCTTGGGTACGAGCGATCATCCTAAAGAAGTTCCTGGGCTCAAATATTCCGCCCATCCGTGACCTTGACCGCATTCTTCAGCGGAAAGTGCTTGCTTTTTCGTCCGGAATATGATATAATATAATACATAATCAGAGGATTTTGTTATGACGCTAGCCGAACTTGAAATCGAGAAGGCCAAGAGCCTGGAGGAAATAGCCGCAGCCGCCGACGCTGCGGCGGTGGAATCGTTGCGCGTTAAGTACGTGGGGCGCAACGGATCCATACCCGCGCTCATCAAGGGAATGAAGGATGTCCCTCCGGCGGAAAGACCTGCGTTCGGCAAGGCCATCCAGGCATGGAAGGCGGAAGTGGAGGCGGCGCTTTCGGGCAAGGGCGCGGGCGCGAGCGCGGAAAAGGCGGTCGAAGCCGATCTCACCATCCCGGGGCGCTGGTTCCGGCTTGGGGCCAAGCATCCGCTGAGCCGCGTAATCGAGGAAACGGCGCGCATCTTCGGTCGTCTAGGTTTCACGGTGGCGGACGGTCCCGAGCTCGAAACGCGATTCAACAACTTTACGGCTCTCAATACGCCTCCTCACCATCCTTCGCAGGACCGTACCGACACTTTCTGGTTCACCGACGATTGCCTGTTGCGTACGCAGACTTCGCCCGTGCAGATCCGTACGATGATGGCCAACAAACCGCCGATCCGCGTGATTTGCCCCGGCAGAACTTTCCGGCGCGACACTACCGATGCCACCCACAGCGCCAACTTCCACCAGATCGAAGGGCTGTACGTGGACACGAAGCCGGTGTCGCTGGCGGATCTGAAGAGCGTCCTTGCGTATTTCGCCAAGGAGATGATGGGTGAAGGCGTTAAGGTGCGGTTCCGTCCCCATTTCTTCCCGTTCACCGAACCGTCGGTCGAAGTGGATTTCTCCTGTCACGTCTGCAAGGGCAAGGGTTGCCGCGTGTGCAAGGATTCCGGCTGGATCGAAGTGGCCGGGGCGGGAATGGTGGATCCCAGGGTGTTCGGGTTCGTCGGATACGATTCCGCGCAGGTCTCCGGCTATGCGTTCGGCTTCGGCGTTGAGCGCATCGCCATGATCAAGTACGGCATTCCGGATATCCGCTGGCTTTACGAAAACGACGTACGCTTCTTGGAACAGCTGGCATGATGACCATCTACAAGTGGGAAAACGGGGGGCTCAAGGAAAGCCTGGAGTTCGTGCAGAACTGCTGGGTGAATCTTGTGGAACCCACCACCACCGAATTGGAGCAGGTCCTCTCCTACTCCAAGGGCGTCATCCCGCGCGACTTCCTCACCGACCCCCTCGATCGCGACGAACGTCCGCGTTTCGATTACGATGACGGGGTCACGATGCTGCTCATCCACGTGCCCTACGTGGTGGACGACGATGACGTGGTGCCTTACCGCACGGTGCCTATCGGCATCATCCTCCTGTCGGACATGATCGTGACGGTGTGCAACGTGCAGACTCCGGTCACGAGCGCGTTCTTGGATCAGATCCGGCGCGTGTGCCCTCCGTCCGACCGGTACCGTTTCGCGTTCCGGCTCTTGTGGCACGGGGGAGTGCTGTTCCTACGCTATCTCCACGATCTCCACCAGCGCACCGATGCTTTGGAAGACGAGATCCACGAGTCGATCTCCAACGAAATCCTCCTCAAGTTCCTCAATATCGAGAAGGCGCTCGTCTACTTCACCACGTCGCTCAAGGCCGATACCATCGCCCTGGCGCGCGCCAACACTTCGCGGCAGCTCCAGCTTTCGGAGGATGACCGCGACCAGCTCGAGGACGCGATGGTTGAATACGAGCAGGCGCTGGAGACCGCCACCATACACGCCAACATTCTGAACGGCACTTTGGACGCGTTCGCTTCTATCATCAACAACAACATGAACAACGTGATGAAGTACTTGACGGCGGTGACAATTCTTCTCGCCGTGCCTACGCTCATTGCGTCCATGTACGGCATGAACATCGGGCTGCCGTTTCAGGATTCGGTTCATGCTTTCGGCATCGTGATGGGCTTTTCGCTTGTTTTGGCGCTGGCTATCGGGGCGGTGTTTTACATTCTTTCGCGCAAGAACAAGTTCTGATGGAAGACTATTTCCGCAATCTTCTCGAGAGTATCGGGGATCATCCTGTTTCTTTCGTCCTCTATCAGTTGGGAACGTTCGCCGGCGCGGTTTCCGGCATTCGCCTCGCGAGCGCCAAGAAGTTCGACTGGTTCGGCGCGTTCGTGATCGGGTTCGCGACGGCCTTGGGGGGCGGTACGTTGCGCGACGTGCTGTTGCAGACGCATCCTTTTTGGATGGACGATCCCTCATATATCGCCACCACGTTTCTTGCGCTCATTTTGATGTGGCTTTTCGGCAAGCGCTTCATCAGCGAGAAAGTCACCTGGTTCGTGTTCGATACCATTTCCATTTCCGTATTTATGGTGATCGGGCTCGAAAAGTCGCTTGCGGCCGGTTTCGGAAATCTCGTATCGATCATCATGGGTGTCATTACGGCCGTTTTCGGCGGTGTCATCCGAGATGTCCTTATAAACGAAGTGCCGCTAATCTTCCGCAAGGAGCTATACGGCATGGCCTGCGCGGCTGGCGGCGGACTGTACATAATTCTGGTGGAGTTGGGCGTTGGCACCGACCTCGCCGGTATCATCTGCGTCGTTTTCATTTTCGTTTTGCGCGCCTTGGCCATACGTTTTGGCTGGGGCGTACCGGTTTTAAGAGGAAAGGGATTCGTACATGAAACGCATCATGGCATCGGCTATCGCCACGATCGCGCTAGGCGCGAGCGTGCAAACGATGGGCGGAACCGTAATTTGGGACAATAAGCCCGGCAACAATCTGCCGCTGGTAAGCTGGTATCCGGTGGGCAACGGGAAGCTTGGCGCGCTCGTACAGGGTGGCGTTAACCGCGAGGTGGTCTATTTCAATTGCGATTCGCTCTGGACCGGCGGACCCAACTTGACTGGCGCCGCGGGCGAACTGGAAAGCGTCAAGACCGATTTCTCGGTGGGCGACTACCAAAGTCTCGGATGGATGACGGTCGAATTCGAGAATCTCGACGAAAAGGCGTCGAAGGGTCCTTACGTGCGTATGCTTGACCTGGCGACCGCAGTCTATTCGGAGTCGTTCCCGGGTATGCGGCGCGAAGTTTTCGCCAGCGCTCCCAAGGATGTGATTGCATTCCGGTTCAAGGCGGAAAAACCGTTCAAGGCCAAGATAGTTTTCAACGGCATGCACGGCGAAATTTCCTGGCCGGAAGGGGAGAATTCCATTGTTTTTGGCGGGAAACTGCCCAATGCGCTTTCCTATACGGCGCGGGCGGACTGGCGTTGGTCCGATGACAATCGGGAGCTTGTCGTCTTCGTCCGGGCGAGAACGAGTTACGATCTGAGCCGGATGGATTTCGGTCTTGGTCGGCGTTGCCCGGAGTACGATCTTCCGTTCGACGGCGATTTCGACGAGATCAAGCGCGAGCACGTGCGCGACTACCGTGAGTATTTCAGCCGGGTGCACCTCAATCTCACCAAGGGACAGTTGGCGCCCGATGAGGAGGAAACGACGCAGGAGGAAATCCGCGATTCCGACCGCATCTGGTTCACCAAAATGTTCTCCAAGATCCCCAACGAAACGTATTCGCTGGATCTGATTGAGACGCTTTTCAACTACGGGCGCTATCTCCTCATCTCGAGTTCGCGTCCGGGTACATTGCCGGCCAACCTGCAAGGGGTATGGAACATTTCCAACAAGCCGCCTTGGCATTCCGACTACCACACCAACATCAATCTTCAGATGAACTATTGGGCGGTAGAGTGCGCGAACCTGCCGGAACTTTGGCTTCCAGTGACAGACCTTCTCCTTGCGGCCAACCGAACGGCCGAGCTGGAAACGCGTCTCGCCTTCCCGGAGTCGCAGGGAGTGGCGTACCGGACGAGTCTCAATCCTTTTGGGGGCGGCGGATGGAAGTGGAATTTTGCCGGGGCGCCCTGGATGGCCATAATGGCGTTCGACCATTACCGTTACACCCTCGATAAAGAGTATCTGAAAGAGACGGCCTGGCCGCTATTGGAAGATGCCACCAGATTCATGCTTACACACTTGGTGGAGGGGCCGGACGGCAAGCTCCTCGTCAAGGAAGGATGGAGCCCCGAGCACGGTCCGGTGGCGGACGGCGTAATGCACGATCAGCAGATTATGGCCGAGCTGTTGATGTGCGTGATAAAGTCGCAGAATATTCTGGGTCTTGCGGACGAGCTTGATGCCAAGAATACGCTTGAAAAACTGGGCGGCAACAAAATCGGCAAGTGGGGACAGCTTCAGGAATGGCAGGAAGATGTCGACAAGCCTGGTGATGACCATCGTCACACCAGCCATCTTTTTGCCGTCTATCCCGGTACCACCATTTCCCGCACCGCCACGCCCGAGTTAGCGAAAGCGGCGGAAGTTTCCTTGCGCGAGGGCCGCACTACCAACCGCGATTCGCGTCGCAGCTGGACTTGGCCTTGGCGTGCGGCGTTGTGGGCGCGTTTGGGCGATGGCGACAAGGCGGGAGAGATGTTGGAAGGACTGGTCAAGTACAATACGCTACCCAATCTCTTCGCCAACCATCCTTCGTTCCAGATCGACGGCAATCTGGGCATGGTGGCATCGGTCTGCGAGATGTTGCTTCAGAGCCACGAAACTACGCCTGAGGGCAAGGTGCTTATCCGCATTCTGCCCGCGCTCCCCCAAAACTGGAAACAGGGTTGCGTCAAGGGTCTCCGTGCGCGCGGAGGCTATACGGTGGATATTTCATGGATGGACGGAAAGCTCAAGGACTACAAGATCACGGGGGGCGATCCTGAAGGTTACGAGGTGATCGCCGGATGTTGACGCTGTTCGACACCCACGCGCATTTCCCCAGCGAACTGGGACGGGAATCGTCCGATTTTCCGCCTTTCGAACTTGAATTTATGGCGGTAGGAGGGTCGCAGGAACTCAATGCTTCGGCACTCGCCGCATCCACGCCCTACAAGGCGCTAGGGTACGACCGCGACCAATTGGACTCTGATCGCGCCCCGATCGACTATGCTAACATCAGCGCCGTAGGCGAAATCGGGCTTGACTACCACTACTCGCCCGAAACCCGTACACGCCAGATTGCGCTTTTCGAGGAACAGTTGCAGCTGGCCTGCGATCTCGGCAAGCCGGTGGTCGTCCATACTCGCGAGGCCGATGACGACACTCTCGGGTGCTTGAGGAACGTCCGTGCGCGCGGCATTATCCATTCTTTTACCGGGGGGCCGGATTTCTGCCGTTCGCTCCTCGATCTGGGCTTCATGATCTCCTATTCCGGTATCGTCACTTTTTGCGCGGCCGACAACGTGCGTGAGACGGCTCGCTTCGTGCCGGACGACCGGATATTGACCGAAACCGATTCGCCTTATCTCGCCCCCGTGCCTTTGCGCGGCAAGCCCAATCGACCTGAATACGTCTATCATGTGGCGAAATTCCTGGCCGATTTGCGCGGGACCAGTCTCGAAGCATTCGCCGCGATCACTGTCCGCAACGCCCGTCATACGCTATGTTCCTCCCAGTCTTGATCGCCATGATGTCGCTTTTCGGCACGAATGAAGTTCCGGAAAAAGTATATGCCAAACTGGAATATTCCGGTGACGCACCCCATGCCATTTTGAAGACCATGCCGCCGCTCGTGTATCTAGACCCTGGGCATGGCGGCGAAAAGGGCCATGGTTGCAAGGGCTTCGACGGACGCTTCGAGAGCGAAGCCAATCTTTTGCTGGCGCTGGATGTTAAGGCGGCGCTGGAACGGCAGGGTGTCAAGGTGCTGATGACGCGCGAGAGCGATGTGGACGTGCCTCTATACGAGCGTGCACGTCATGCCCATACCCTCCCGGCGGATTGTTTTGTCTCGATCCATCATAATGCGCCCGCGCCCGGCAAGGATGTGATGACTCGTTACCGGGCGGTCTACAGCTGGAACGATCTTGGGAAAGAATTGGCGGACCGGATTGCTGATTCTCTTGCTCCGTGCCAATCGCTTCATGCCAATTTCGCGGTAACCCGTTCGAACGAAATCCCGTCCGTTCTCGTGGAGGCGGATTTTCTCACCCATCCGGAAGGGTGCCGGGATGCGTTCGATCCGCAGATTCGCGCTTCGGTAGCCGAAAAAATCGCGTCCGGCATCATTGCCTGGCGCCAAGCCAAGGAGGAATAGATATGCTCAAAGGAATCTCTCCGGTCATCTCGCCGGAACTCTTGAAGACGCTCGCCGAAATGGGTCATGGCGATGAGATCGTTCTTTCCGACGCGCATTTCCCGGCGCATACTTTTAACAGTCGTGTAATCCGGGCGGACGGGTTGCGCGCCGAGACGCTGCTGGAGGGGATCATTCCGCTTTTCGAATTGGACGCCTATGCCACCCCGGTAATCATGATGGAGGCGGTTCCCGGCGACAGCCTCGATCCCGAGGTCGAAAAGTCGTACCGTGCGGCGCTTGGTTATGCCGGCGAGGTGGAGCGGGTTGAGCGTTTCGCCTTTTACGAACGCGCCAAAAAAGCCTATGCGGTGGTTATCACCGGTCAGACCGCCAAATACGGCAACGTGATTCTCAAAAAGGGAGTTACTCCACTGTAAGCCGGGAGACCTTCGGGAATGAAAGAGATACGCACAGCAGACGCGCTGAACGAGCGGACGGCGTTCGAAAACCGGTTGAGGCCGAAGGATTTCGAAGGCTTCGTGGGACAGACGAAGATACGCGAGAGATTAATGCTCGCGGTGCACGCCGCCAAGGAGCGCGGGGAGTCGCTTGACCATGTGCTTTTCTCGGGTCCGCCCGGATTGGGCAAGACCACGCTCTCTTTCATCCTGGGCGAGGCGATGGGAGTCAATGTAAAGACCACTTCTGGTCCGGTAATATCCAAACCGGGGGACTTGGCGGGACTCTTGACTTCGCTCGAACCGGGCGATATCGTGTTCATCGACGAGATCCATCGTATGGCCAAGACGGTGGAGGAATACCTCTATTCGGCGATGGAGGACTATACGATCGACATCATGATCGACCAAGGGCCGAATGCCAGGTCGGTCCGGTTGGAGCTGCCGCGTTTTACTTTGGTGGGGGCCACTACGCGGATTGGACTTATCGCCGCGCCGTTGCGGGCGAGGTTCGGTTTGGTTAACCGCCTATCCTACTACGAAGCACCGGATTTGGCGGAGATCGTGAAGCGATCGGCCGCACGGCTGGGAGTGGATGTGGACCCGGACGGAGCGATGGAGATAGCTTCCAGGTCGCGCGGAACGCCGCGCATTGCCAACAACCTCTTGCGGCGCGTACGCGACTACGCTCAGGTGAAGGCGGGAAATTTTGTTACGGGGCAGGTGGCGCGCGAAGCCTTGTCGATGTTGGAGATCGATCCGCATGGTCTAGACGAGATGGACCGCAACATTCTGGAGACGATCTGTGTGAAGTTTGGTGGAGGGCCGGTGGGACTTTCCACGATCGCGGTGTCGGTGGGCGAGGAACCCGACACCATCGAAGAGGCTTACGAACCCTTCCTCATCATGGAAGGATATCTTGAAAGAACACCAAAAGGCCGGGTGGCCACGCCGCTCGCCTACGAAAGGATGGGAATAATCAAATGAGCGACAAGTGGGAATATCTCGACGAGGCGATGACGGCGTCGAGCCGCAAGACCATCAAGGAGCTTTTTGCGGAGGATCCGGACCGGGCCAGGAAGTTTTCGCTCGCGGCGGCCGGTTGGTTCCTCGACTATTCCAAGAACCGCATCGACCGCAAGGCGATGAACGCGCTGGTGAAGCTGGCGGAGGCGTCCAACCTCCGGGACGAGATCGAGAAGATGTTCACCGGCGAGAAGATCAACGTCACCGAGAACCGCGCGGTGCTGCATACGGCGCTCCGGAATTGCGATCCCGACTCGAAGGTGATGGTGGACGGCAAGGACGTGATGCCGGACGTGCGCGCGGTGCTGGAGCAGATGGGAGACTTCGCCGACAAGGTGCGCAAGGGCGGATGGCGCGGATACACTGGCAAGAAAATCCGCTATGTGGTGAATATCGGTATCGGCGGATCGGACCTGGGCCCCGTAATGGCCAACATTGCGCTTACGCCTTATTCGAAGCGCAGGCTCAAGTTCTTCTTCGTCTCCAACGTGGATTCCACGCATCTTGCCGAAACCTTGCGGAGCGTGAAGGCGGCCGAGACTTTGTTTATCGTGGCTTCCAAGACGTTCACCACGCAGGAGACGATGTCCAACGCGGAAGCGGCCAAGGCGTGGCTCGTGGAGAAGTTGGGGAGCAAGGACGCAGTGGCCAAACACTTTGTGGCGGTTTCCACCGCGGCCAAGGAGGTTTCAGAGTTCGGTATAGACACCGCCAACATGTTCGGCTTCTGGGACTGGGTGGGCGGACGCTATTCGCTTCCTTCGGCCATCGGCCTTTCGCTCATGATCGCGATCGGGCCGGCCAATTACCGGAAGTTCCTGCGCGGCTACTGGAAGATGGACTGCCATTTCCGCACCGCGCCTCTCAACCGGAACATGCCGGTGGTGCTGGCCTTGCTGGGCATCCTTTACTCGAATGGTTACGGGGCGGAGTCGTACTGCGTGTTGCCGTACGACCAGTATCTTTCGCGCTTCCCGGCCTATCTGCAGCAGATGGACATGGAGTCGAACGGCAAGAGCGTGGACAAGGACGGCAAGCCCGTAGAGTGTGTCACCGGCCCCATCGAATGGGGCGAACCCGGCACGAACGGGCAACACTCTTTCTACCAGCTCATCCACCAGGGTACGCATCTCATCCCGTGCGATTTCATCGGTTGCTGCCAAACGCACAATCCGATCGCCGACCTGCACGACAAGCTGATGGCCAACCTGTTTGCCCAGACCGAGGCGCTGGCGTTCGGCAAGTCGGAGGAAGAGTGCCGCGCGGAAGGGGTGCCGGAGGATCTGGTTCCGTTCAAGACGTTCGAGGGCAACAAGCCCACGAACACGCTGTTGTGCGACAAGCTTACGCCGGAAACATTGGGCGCGCTCATCGCGCTCTACGAGCACAAGGTCTTCGTGCAGGGCGTTATCTTCAACGTCTACAGCTACGACCAGTGGGGCGTACAGTTGGGTAAGGTGTTGGCTAAGGGAGTCTTAAAGGATCTGACAGCCGAAAAGCCGTCCGGCAAACATGACGCTTCCACCAACCAGCTCATCGCGCGCTACCGCAAGGTGCTGGGCCGGTAAGCATGAAGTTGGGGATTTTCGGCGGCAGTTTCAATCCTGTCCATCGCGGTCACGTGGGGCTGGTGGAGAGGGCCATCGCCGAACTGTCGCTCGATCTGGTGTTGGTGGTGCCTGCCGCCTGCAATCCTTTCAAGGCGGGCGAGCCCGGGTTTTTGGACGATCGGACCCGGCTCGAACTGGTGCGCAAGGCGTTTGCCGGGAATCCTAAGGTGCAGGTGGACGATCGCGAAATTCTAAAGGGCGGCATTTCCTATGCCATCGACACTGTGCGCGAGGTGAAGGCGGAGCATCCCGACGCGGAACTTTTTTTCATTGTGGGGGAAGATTCGGTGGAGGGGCTCCCCAGATGGAAGAACTACAGGGAACTTGCCGAGCTCTGCCGGTTCGTCTCCTACCCGCGCACGCGCGAATCATCCACCGAAATCAGGCGCAGGCTGAAGTCGGGCGAGAGCGTGGCCGATATGATGCCGGACAATCTCAAGGAGTGAAGAAATGGGTCTTAATAGCGTAAACTGGCCGATGGCGATAGGTGCGAGCGTATTGGTGCATGCGATCATATTGGGTTTGATGTGCATGTCTTCAAGTCCGGGTGAGGAATTGCCGACCGGCGACGATCCGGCGGCTCCTGTCGTCGAAACTCCCGCACCAGCGGCTTCCGCTCCTGCCGCGCCGCCCGCCGCAACGACAACACCTTCTGTTTCGGCTCCGGCTCCTGCCTCTGCACCGTCTCCTGCGCCAACGGCGCCCAAGCCGACGGTGACGTCGGTCCCAGCGCTACCCCCCGCGGTTCCGATTCCATCCCCGGCGTCTCCGGCGTTGGCCGACTATGATGAATACACGGTAAAAAGCGGCGACAATCTCACCGCCATCGCCAAGAAGTTCAATACCAATTTTACGGAACTTGCCGCCCTCAACAAGAAGAGCGTGAAGCAGCTTTCGGCGTTGCGGATAGGGCAGATCATAAAAGTTCCGAGATCAACCGAAGGCCGATAATATGAACATGACGATAGTCTCGCGGATGGCACCGGAAGTTGGCGCCTCCGTCAAGCAGGTTTCCGCTGTGGTCAAGTTGCTGGAAGAGGGCAGTACCATTCCTTTCATCGCGCGCTACCGCAAGGAGGCGCACGGCAATTTGGACGAGGTGGCAATCGGGAAGATACAGGAGCGGCTTGCTTACCACACCGAACTCGAAGAGCGCAAGGCGTCCATTTTGGAGTCGATCGAAAACCAAGGGAAATTGACCGACGAACTGAAGTCGAAGATCGAGGCGTGCGTGCAGAAGTCGGCGCTGGAGGATCTTTACCAGCCATACAAGCCCAAGCGCCGTACGCGCGCCCAGGTGGCCAGGGAAGCGGGGCTTGAGCCGCTTGCGGACGATATCTGGAACGGCAAGCAGGTGGAGGCGGGGGAGGACGATCTGCAGGGCGCTCGCGACATTCTGGCCGAGCGCATTGCCGATATGGCGGAGGTTCGCGGATTTGTGCGGGGAGTCTACGCCAAGAAGAGCATCGTGAAAAGCGAGGTGGTAAGCCCCAAGCCGGCCGAACCCACCAAGTTCGAACAGTACTACGAATTTTCCGAGTCCATCGCCACGATCCCTTCGCACCGGTATCTGGCAATACGCCGGGGACAGAAGGAAGGGGTGCTGTGGGTCAAGTACGTGGTCGACCGCGAATACGTGATGGACGGCATCATGGGTCTCCTGAAGCGCAAGGGCGAACAGATCGAACTTGCGGCCGAAGATGCGTACAAACGGCTTTTGGCGCCGGCTTGCGAATTGGACGCTACGGTCGAGAAGAAAATGGAGGCAGACCGTCAGGCGGTGGAGGTGTTCGCGGAGAATCTGCGCCATCTCCTGTTGGCTTCGCCGTTGGGCGAGAAGGCGGTGCTGGCCATCGATCCCGGCATCCGGACGGGATGCAAACTCGCGATGCTCGATTCCACCGGCAAGTATCTGGGCAATACCGTAATCTATCCGGCACAGAAGCCGGCCGAGGCGGAAAAGGCCATCGCGATCATAGTCCACAAATACAAGGCGGAGGCGATCGCGGTGGGGAACGGCACCGCCGGACGCGAGACGGAAAGTTTCGTCAAATCGACGCTCAAGAAACTGCATGCGCAGCATCCGGAGGTGAAAATTCCGATCGTGGTGTCGGTTTCGGAGTCGGGCGCATCGGTTTATTCGGCGTCGGAGATAGCGCGCAAGGAGTTTCCCGCGCTCGATCTTACGGTGCGCGGTGCGATCTCGATTGGTCGGAGATTGCAGGATCCACTGGCGGAACTGGTGAAGATCGATCCCAAGGCGATTGGAGTAGGTCAATATCAGCATGACGTGCACCAGCCGCTCCTCTCCGCCAAACTGGACGAGGTGGTGGTTAGTTGCGTGAACGGAGTGGGAGTGGAGCTCAACACCGCGAGCGCACCGCTGCTGGAGCGGGTTTCGGGCGTGGGTGCCAATCTTGCGAAAGCGATAGTGGCCTGGCGCGACGAGCATGGCAAGTTCAAGTCGCGCGAGGAGCTTAAGTCGGTCAAGGGGCTGGGCGCCAAGGCGTTCGAGCAGTGCGCGGGGTTCCTGCGCATCCGCGACGCCGCCAATCCGCTGGACGCTTCGGCCGTGCATCCGGAACGGTATGCGCTGGTGGAGAAGATGGCATCCGATCTGGGAGTTTCGATCCGCGATCTCGTGGGGAACAAGACGGAGGCGGGGCGCATCGACATCCGCAAGTACGTCACTCCGGAAGTTGGCGAACCTACGCTCAAGGATATCTTAGCGGAACTCGTGCGGCCCGGTCGCGACCCTCGCGCGGAATTCGAACCGCCCAAGTTCCGCGACGACGTGACCAAGATCGAAGACGTGCGCGAGGGAATGAAACTGGAAGGGGTGGTTACCAACGTAACCAAGTTCGGCGCGTTCGTGGATATAGGCGTACACCAGGATGGACTCGTGCATCTTTCGGAACTGAGCGACAATTTTGTGACGGATCCTGCGAGCGTGGTCAAGGCTGGCGACCGGCTCCAGCTCACGGTGATCGGCGTGGATCTGGCGCGCGGACGCATTTCCTTGAGCGCCAAACAGAAGCCTGCGGTCGGCGGTTCGCGCGGAACCGGCGCGCCTCCAGCCAAAGCGCAGCGCCGCGATTATTCCACTTCGGGTTTCGCTATCAATCCGTTTGCGGGGCTATAGTCCGTTCGGGGTTGCCGGCAAAGAAAAAGCGCACCGTCTCTTGGGGACGATGCGCTTTTCCGTTATTTGCGAAAGAAGCGTGTGCTTACTTCTTGGCGGGCTTTTTGGCGGGAGCCTTTTTAGCCGGAGCCTTCTTGGCGGGCGCAGGCTTCTTGGCTGGCGCAGGCTTCTTGGCGGGCGCAGCAACCTTCACCGCCTTCTTGGCCGGCGCGGGCTTCTTGGCAGGTGCAGGCTTCTTGGCGGGCGCGGGCTTCTTGGCGGGGGCCTTCTTGGCCGGCGCGGGCTTCTTGGCGGGAGCCTTCTTGGCAGGGGCTTTCTTGGTCGTAGCCATTTTGTTTGATCTCCATTTGGTTAAGAGCTCGGCCGCACACTCGCGCAACTTTCGCCCTTTACATCGTATATTATATCATAAATTCACCCTTCATTGCAAGAAGAATTTTCGTCGCATCGAAAATTTTTTCTTTTTCGCACCGAAGGATTTCTCGTTTTTCCACTGGACTTGCGGCGTAAAATATGATATAATACTAGTCAATGAATCTGAAAGGAGCAAAACATGGCTGAAGAAATCGAGCAGGAAGTCGAGGCGCCGGAGGCGGAAATTCGCGACACCGACATCGTATTCGATTGCCCGCAGTGCGGCAAGAGTCTGGTAATAGACTATCGCGGAGCTGGGCTCACCATCAATTGCAGCGATTGCGGCACTCCGGTGCTGGTGCCGATTCCAGACGGGATGGATATCAAGGATCTTGATCTCGATTCCGGCGAAATCCTCAAGCAGCTTTTCGCCACGCGCAAGAACTATCAGAAGGTGGAGGTGCAGCTGCAGCAGCTCAAGGTCCGCCTGGAGCAGTTGCAGGAGGCGCTGGGCGTGATGCAGGACGTGGTGGCGGAAGGGCTTAAGGTTTGATCGCCAAACGCATCTTCGTCAACGCGCTGACGTTCGCGCGTCTGCCGCTCATCTTCGCCTGGATGGTTTTGGCGGTGGTGGCGGAGGTGAACGGTTCGTTGCCGCTTGCGGTGACGGGCGGAGTGTTGATGGGATTGAGCGGCATTACAGATCTTTTCGACGGCTACCTCGCACGGAAGTGGGGAGTGGTGAGCGAGCTCGGCAAGATGGCCGACCCCTTGATGGACAAGGTCTTCTACCTCTGCGCATTCCCCACTCTCGTCTGGCTCGTCGCGCGTCAGGCGGAGAGTCCGCTGCATGCGATCGTGATGTTGGCCTTCACGGTGCTCTATCTCCTGCGCGACACGTGGGTCACGTTCCTGCGGACGGTCGGAGCGGTGCACGGGGCGGACGTTGGCGCGATGTGGCTCGGAAAGGTGCGCACGGCCTTGAGCTTCCCGGGCGCGGGGTTCGTCTACGCCTATCTGGTGTTGCATTCTTTGTGCAGCCCCGGTTGGAGCCGGATTTGGCTTTTCGGGTGCTATGTTGCGGAGGCGGTGCTTATCGTGCTTACGCTCTGGAGCCTCGTCTCCTACACGCGCGCATATTCGCCTTATTTGAAAAAGGCCCTTGACATTTGACTCAAAATATGAGATAATATTCTCAAACCAAAAGGAAAACAACCACATGAAAAAACTAACCAAAGGATTCACGCTCGTCGAGCTCCTCGTCGTTATCGGCATTCTCGGTATTCTGATGGGCGCTCTCTTCCCGGCAATCAACGGTGCCATGCTTTCGGCCAAAACGAACGCAATGGCTATGAGTGGAAGAAATCTGTTCAATGGCATTATGCAAGGTAATATAGACCGCATTCAGAGTGGTCGCGAATCGTTGTGGCCTAAGAAGAATTCGGCAACTACTAGTGATGGCTCCGATGATATTGCCGAAAAGACATGGAACGACGCTGATTCCTATTTTGATGAACTTTTCGGTATGGCCAGTTATGGCACTAGCGATTGGGATAATGACAAGTGGATTGATGTTGACATTAAACATGTGTCTGGACCTGGAGTCCCAACCTATAAGGGCAATAAGACCTTGAAGGGTTGTGTCGCGTGGAAGGTGGTCACAGACCTGACCGATGATATGCCAGATGTTCTTCCAGTACTAGTTTCTCGCAATCTTGATACGTCTACGTTTGCTGTGAGTGGTGAAAAGAATACCATTGGCGAGACCAAGCGTCTAACGATGGGCAAGGATTTTGCCGAACCTTTCGGAAGCAAGGCATGTGTTATCATCCATAAGGGCGGTGGAGCTACCGTACACAAGGCACGCTATGCAACGCTTGCTGATATCTACGAGAAGCAGTCAATTTCGTTCCCGTCTAGTGTGCAGATATCTTATCTTGAGCCTTCCAAATCAAATTGATATGGGTTTATGATTGCCCGTGTGGCAATTGACCTGGCGCTGGACAAGCTCTTCGCTTATTCGGTTCCGGGCGACATGGAAAAGA
>CAMZDY010000021.1 GCA_947305585.1 uncultured Verrucomicrobiota bacterium
GGTCGGTTTCGGCGGGTCTGCGCGTAAGCTACATCACTTTCGAAAACTATGCGCAACCCTTGCTGGGGGCGATGGGGTTGCCCAACAAGAGCCATTTGAAGGGCGACGATTGGGCGCTCGGGTTCGTATTGGGCACCAAGTTCAAGATTACCGACAATATCCATGCCGGTATTGTCTATCGTTCGCGCATCAAGCATAACATCGAGGGTGATTTCACCCTGCCGGGTTTTGCGAGCGGCGATGCTTCGGCCAAGCTGACGCTGCCTTCGTCCATCACCACCGGCGTCAACTGGGACATCACCGACAAGTGGCGCGTGGGCGCCACCATCATCTGGACGGAGTGGAGCACGGTGGACAACATCGACTTCAACCTGCCCAACTCGGCGCTTCTGGGCAAGCTCAGCTATCGCCAGCGTCTCGACTTCCAGGATGCCTTCCGTTATGGCATGGGCACGGAATATGATTTCACCAATTGGTTGCAGGGTCGCCTGGGCTACGTTTACGACCTCGACCCCAGCCACGAAAACCGCGGCACCACCATGTTGCCCGCTGGCGACCGCCACATCATCACTTCGGGTCTCGGCTTCAAGCTGACCGACCATCTCAAGCTCGATCTCGGCTTCAGCTTCATCTGCATGGAGCGGTCCGAGCGTCCCATCTACGATCGCTACTCGCCCAATGGCGGAATGTGGCGTTGCCGCAACTCGTTCTCGTATCTCATTTCGGCGGGCCTCAGCTACGACTTCTGATGGCGCGGAAGATCGATCACAAAACGCGCAAAAGCGAAATCGTGGCGGCGAGCATCAAATTGTTCGCCGTCCATGGTTATAGCGGGGTCAACTACGGCATGATCGCCGAGGCCTGCAAGATCTCGCGTACGCTCCTTTACACCTACTTCAAAGACAAGCGGGCCATCTTCAACGAGGCCATCGCCGGGGTCACCAGACGCGTGGCCGCCAAGTACTACGAAGTCATCCACTCCCGGCATAGCGCCGATGCCAAACTCCGCCAGATCTGCATCACGGTGTTCGCCATGCTCTTCGACAACCGCGACTTCGTATGCGTCATAAGCGACTATCTGGCCGAACTCCGCCGGCAAGGCGCGCCCGTACCCCAATCGCACATAATCCGCCATACTTTCGGTCTTAGGCGCATAATCCATTCGCTTATCATCGAGGCGGTGCGCAATGGCGAGTACCGGCCGGATATCGATCCCGACCGCCTTACTACCGTCCTCTACTCCCAGTTCGAGGCGGCGGCGCTGCGCATCGTCATCACCGGCAACGCCGAGCTTTCGGAGTCCATTGACCAGCTTGACGGAATAATATTCTCGCTTAGGGCTTGAAATTTCCCGCGAAATTTGATATAATATATATCAATGTCCCGAGAAGTACTATCGCTCGTTCAGGCGGCCGAGCATATTTGCATTGCGCCCAATGAACTCAAGCACGTTGCGCAGCGCGGTGAGATTCCCGCGGTGGAGCGTGGCGGGGACTGGTTTTTCGACCATACAGACCTCGACGAGTGGGCGCAGCGCTATCTCTTGGCGGCGGGCCACAAGGAACAGAAGCGGCAGCACGACTCCATGCGCCTTAAACGTCGGCGCGAGCACAAATCGGATTGGCGGCTCCGCGACCAATTCCCCATTTCCGGCATCCATCTGGCGCTCCCCGGCAAGACCAAGGCCGGCATCGTGCGCGATATGGCCGACCTCGCCATTCGCACTGGGCTCGTCTACGATCCCGATGCGCTCTTCAAGGAACTGATGGCGCGCGAGGATTCCGCCTCCACCGCAGTTGGCGAGGGCGCGGCCTTTTTGCATCCGCGCTATCACGATCCCTATCTTTTCGAGGAGCCCTTCATCGCGTATGGCCGGGCCATCCGTCCCGTCTTTTTCGGTTCCCAGAACGGCGAGCCCACGCGTCACTTTTTCCTCGTGGCCGCCACCGACCACGAAATCCATCTGCACATGCTCGCGCGGCTTTCCGTCATGGCGCACGCCACCGAGT
This sequence comes from uncultured Verrucomicrobiota bacterium, assembly GCA_947305585.1. GTDB lineage: Bacteria > Verrucomicrobiota > Kiritimatiellia > RFP12 > UBA1067 > UBA1067. The sequence continues at coordinate 2,010 of CAMZDY010000021.1, forward strand.
TTCTGCAGATTTTGGACAACGTCACCACCCCCGAAGACGCCATGAACGTCATCTATGCCGCCGAGGAAGGACTATTAAGGCTATGAAAAAGGCGTGGTTCTTCGATCTGGACGGCACTTTGGCCGATACCGACCGCGACATCCGCGAGGCGTGGAAGGCGGCAATGGCCGAATTGGGGCTTAAGCGGGACGATTTCGACGAGGTGTTTGTGGCCGGTCCTCCCATCGACGTGATGCTCCAGAATCTCTTCCCCCAGGAATACACGCCGGAACTTGCGCAGAAGATGCGTGCGGCGTTCGGCCGCCACTACGATCACGACGGCTTCCCCAATACGCGCGAATATCCCGGCGTGTTGGACAAGGTGCGCGAGCTCAAAGCGGCCGGAGACCTGGTTTTCATCGTCACCAACAAGCGCCATGCCGGAGCCGAGATAATGGGGCGCAAATTCGGTTGGGACCAGATTTTCGACCGGCTTTACACGGGCGACATGTATGGCGTCAAAAAGCCGGAATTGATTTCCATCGTCCTTAAGGAGCAGGGCCTTGCGCCCGAAGACTGCACGATGGTGGGCGACACCTTGAACGACTTCGCTGCCGCGCGCTCGAATCACGTATTTTCCGTTGGAGTATCGTGGGGCTACGGAACCCCCGACGAGCTCCGTCAAGCCGACCGCATCATCGAAAGGATCGAAGACCTATGAAAAAATCGCTGCTTGCCATCTCGCTTTGCTTCGCCGCTTTCGCTTTGCTTGCCGCCACTTCGGTGGACGAGGCCAAGGAGGCCGCGCGCCTCGCGGATCTCGTGAAGCGCCAGTGCCGCTCGGTGCACCTCCATTACGCCATCCCCGGCGAAATCGAGGCCGCCCAGGCCACGATCAAGGTTACCCAGTCGCAGCCCGACACGTATTTCTCCATCCTCGGCTGGCACCAGGGCTATTGCGGCATCCAGGATTGGGGCGAGGGCAAGCGCGTATTCATCTTTTCCGTCTGGGATCCGTCCGATCCGCAGGATTACGCCATCAAGGCCGAAGACATGAAGCACGAACTGCGCGCCAAGGTGCTCTATAGTGACCCCCGCGTTTCCGTGTCGCGCTTCGGCGGTGAGGGCAGCGGCGCCAAGACCCTGGCCGGACTCGACTGGCAGGAGGGTGAAGGCGTTACCGTCAAGATTGAGTGCGCCCCCGATGGCAACGATCGCATCGCTTTCACCTGTTTCGTCAAGACCGAGGACGAGACCGAATGGACCAAAATGGCCACCATTTCCACCATTCGCGACGTCAAAGTGAAAGGGCTCGGCTTTATCGCTTCGTTCGTGGAGGACTTCCGGCGCAACTACAAATCGGCCAAGCTGGCGCGTTCGGCCGAATTTAGCGATATTTCGGTGCTGCCGATGGGAGGCAAGGAGTGGGTCAAGTCCAAACAGGCCGCGTTCACGGCCGATTCCACCCCCTCCACCAACATCGATGCCGGCTCCAAGGGCAATGGCGTATTCTTCCTCAAGACCGGCGGCGACACCGTGAACGATCACGCCAAGCTATGGACTTGGATGGAATAACCCGTCTTTACGGCGAATATATCGATTCCTATCGCGACCGGACGGGAACGCTCCCGCCGATGATGGAATTGAAGCGCATTCACACCCAAAAGGTGGTGGAGGTTGCGCGTTTGATCATCGAGGGTGAAGTTTTCACTCCGGAAGAACGCGATAAGGCGCTCCAGGCCGCGATGCTGCATGACGCGGGCCGCTTCGAGCAAATCAAGCGTTACGGCACCTTTAACGATGCGAAATCGGTAGATCATGCCGTTTTGAGCCATGATATTGTGTGCGAAAAGGGTTGGACGGCCGACGAAGACATTCTTGCCGCCATTCTCTACCATAATCGACGCGATCTTCCGGATGGCATGTCGCCTTTGCGCGAAAAGATCTGCCATCTCGTGCGCGATGCCGACAAGCTGGACATTTTCCGCGTCCTCGAGGATCAGTTGGCGGCCAATCCGAACTTGAGTCAAGATGCGTTTTGGGGTCTTCAGCCCGGCGAGCCTTCGCCTTTGGTGGTGGACGCCATCTTGAACCGCAAACCGGTCGATTACGGGCTCATCCGGACCCTGGCGGACTTCATTCTCATCCAGGTGGGATGGCTTCGCAACGATCTCTATTTCGCCACCACCCGCCGTCTCGCGTCCGCGCGCGGACACCTCGAGTTCCGGCGCCGTCTGCTCGAGTCTTTCACTTCTTCGCCGCTGCTCGATCCGTTTTTCGACTCTATAGCATAAGAAAACGCTTGATTTTTTGGCGGGAATATGATATAATATATCATAGTTCAACCAAAAAAGGAGAAAAGACCATGGCTCACAAGATTGATGCGGCCAACTGCGTCGCGTGTGGATGCTGTCAGTCGGTTTGCCCTGCGGAAGCGATTTCGGCGGGCGACGCCTACTCCATCGACCCCGACAAGTGCCTCGATTGCGGTGCGTGCGCGGCCCAGTGCCCCAACTCCGCTATCGCTCCGGCCTAATGCTAGAGTTCATAAAAGAAACCCTGTTGCTGCTGCCGTTTCTCTTCGCGACTTACCTCGTGTTGGAAACGGTGGAAGCAAAGGCTGGCGGTGCGCTCGAGGCTTTCCTCGAGCGTGCTCGTTCTGTCGGCCCGCTGGCCGGTGCGCTTGCGGGGGCGATTCCCCAGTGCGGAGTGTCGGCGGCGGCCGCGAGCTTCTATGCGGGCGGGGTGGTTTCGGCGGGGACTCTCCTCGCGGTCATGCTCTCCACTTCGGACGAACTTATCCCCGTGCTCATATCTTCGCAGGCGCCGGCGGGGCTGATGGCGAAGATTCTCCTGCTCAAAGTGTTCGCGGCGGTGGCGACCGGTTTTACCGTGAATGCGATTTTCGGTTTTCTGCGGCACATCCGCCGGAAAGTGGACGTGCATGAATTGTGCGAACATTCTCATTGCGCCTGCGCCAACCGCAAGGGGGTAGTGGTGCCGGCGCTCATCCATACCGCCGAGGTTTTTCTGTTTATTTTGGTCATATCGGGGGCGATCGAGCTTGCGATGCATTTCGGCGGCGAGGACGCGCTGGCCAAGCTTCAGCTCAACACTCCCTACGTGGGCGAGGCGCTGGCGGGGCTCCTGGGGCTTATCCCGAATTGCGCGGTGAGCGTGGCGGCGGCCAAGCTGTATCTTTCGGGGGCGATGGGTGCGGGGGCGCTGATGGCCAGTTCCTTCACCGGAAGCGGCGTGGGGATTCTGGTGCTTTTCCGCACCAACCGGAATTTGGGCGAGAATCTGGGGATTCTCGCGTCGGTGTACGTGATCGGAACCGTCTTGGGCCGCTTAACGGGATATCTGCTATGAAACTGCTGGACCGCCTGCTTGCCGTTCCCTGTGTCGCTTGGTGCTGGAGCGTGGTGAAGAACTTTCTCCGCAACAACTGCTCCATGCACGCCGCGGGACTCACCTACTTTTCGCTTCTGGCGGTCATACCCACGCTCTGCATCTTGCTGTTCGGCGCCAAGCAGTGCGGGGTTGACGACTACGCGCGCACCGAAATCAACCGCCAGCTGGACCTCATGATCTCCAATATCGAGAACGGCCAGGAGGACGACATGGCGTTTCTGGCGTCGTATCTGGGCACGGACGAGATGCGCGAGCAGAAGAAGATCGCGGCGCTGGAATTCGGCAAGCAGGCGCGGCAGATTTCGGATATTCTCTTCGAGAAGATCGAGCAGTTCAACATCAAGACGCTCGGCTGGATCGGTTTCGGGTTTCTCCTCTGGACGGTCATCTCGTCCTTGAGTATGGTGGAGGTGAGTTTCAACGAAATTTGGGAGGTGCCAAAGGCGCGGCCGATCTGGCGGAGATGCGCGCTCTATCTTTTCATCTCGGTGGTGCTGCCGGTGCTGGTGTCGCTGGCGATGTCGGTGCCGATCCTGAACGTGGTCAAAAACGTGATCGTGTCCACCATGGGGTCCACCTGGCTCACCAAGTGGGCGTCGGACGGGCTCATCGCGGTTTTGGATTCGAGTCTCTTCCGGATGGTGGTGACGCTGCTGCTCGCGTCGCTAAACTTCGCTTTCCTCTTCAAGGTGATTCCGCATCGCAAGGTGGGCAACCGCCACGCGTTCTACGGTGGACTCGTGACGGCGCTGCTGTTTGGCGGGTGGATCAAGGTGTGCGCCATCGCGCAGGTGGGCATCGCCAAATCCTCCGCGCTTTACGGGTCGTTCGCGTTCCTGCCCATCATCCTCGCCTGGATCTACATGAGCTGGCAGATCGTGCTCCTCGGGGCGTGCATGGTGCGGGCGATGGAGCTTAACAAGTCCGAATGAAGATTTTTCTCGCAGGCCGCACGAACATTCTCGCGGGTGCGCTGGAAACGGCGCTTCGGGAGCATGAACTCGTTTGGGGCGTGGCGGACGAAGTGCTGGACGACGAGTCGTTTGCGTCCCGGATGCTGGCGGAAAAGCCCGGCGCCATCATCGATATTTCCAATTTGGCGCAGGCGGAAGCGTCCGAAACGGGTGCGCGCAACGTGGCTTTGGCCGCCAAGATCTCCGGTGCGCGGCTGTTCTACGTCTCGTCGGCCGAAGTCTTTTCCGGCCGGCCTCCCCGCACGCCTTGGGCCTGGGGCGAGATGGACATTCCGCGTCCCGAAACCGATTTCGGTCTCGCCCGGTTCGCCGGCGAACAGATGGTCCAGCTTATTCTGCCGGATGCCGTCATTCTGCGCACCCACTGGCTCTATGCGGAAGGCGCGGACGATTGGCTGCACAATCTGGTGCGGACGGGCCATGCGGATGCGAACGTGCGCGGCAATCCCACGCCGGCCAAGGTGGTGGCGGAGGCGATCCGGTTTATCGTGTCCCGGCCGGACGTTTCCGGTTTCGTGCATGCCACTTGCGAAGACCAGTGCACCATGCAGGAGGCGGGGGAGCAGATGTTCGGCTGGCTGGGTTCGGGCCGCAAGGTGGAGCCGGTCGCGGGCGAGGAGCGCACCTTCGCCCTCAAGAAGAGCGTCCTCAACGTGCTGGGGTACCGCACCCCCAACTGGCGCGACGCGCTGATGGAATTTGTGAAGAAGGAGTTCAATTGATGCTACTAGATATTCAGGATCTGGACGTTTCGTTCCGGAACGACGAAGGCGAAGTGACGCGCGCGGCGATGGATGTCAATCTGACGCTGGACCGCGGCGAGGTTTTGGGGATCGTGGGCGAGTCGGGCTCGGGCAAGAGTTCGGTTTCGATGTCGGTCGCGCGGCTGTTGCCGTCCCCTCCGGCGTTCTACCCCAAAGGCCGCATTCTGCTGGACGGCAAGGACACGCTGACGATGCCGCTTCCGGAGCTTCGGGCCATCCGGGGCAAGAAGATCGGCGTTGTGTTCCAGGATCCGATGGGTTCGCTTTCGCCGCTGCACCGGATCGGCGACCAGTTGGTGGAGACGATTCTCCTCCACGAGAAGATGACCAAGGAAGCCGCGCGGGCGATGGCGCTCGAATGGCTGGACAAGGTGGGCATCCCCGATCCGATCGTTCGCGCCCGGGCCTATCCGCACGAACTTTCGGGCGGCATGCAGCAGCGCGTGATGATCGCCATGGGGCTTATGCTGGGGCCGGACCTCGTGATCGCCGACGAGCCCACCACTGCGCTCGACGTTACCATCCAGGCGCAGGTGCTGAAGCTCATGAAGCGGCTGCACCAGGCCAATTCGGCGGTGCTGCTCATCACGCACGATCTGGGCGTAGTGTCCCAGATGGCCACGAAACTCGCGGTGATGAAGGACGGCAGGGTGGTGGAGACCACGGATGATCCGGCTGCGTTCTTCGAGAACCCCAAGCATCCTTACTCGCAGGGACTCATCCGCGAGGCGAAGAAAATGGAGCTGGAAACGGAATGAAACGGGTAGGAATCATCGGCGCGGGAAGGTTCGGAATGTCGCTTGCGGAGTCGCTGGCGAATGCGGGGATCGACGTGATTCTCGTCGATCGCAACCGTCCCGCCATGCAGAACGCGAGCGAATTCGCCACGTCCCTTCAGGGCGACGCTACTCAGCCGCACGCATTGGAAGAGGCCGGTTTCGGCGAGTGCGATGTGGTGGTGGTGGCGATCGGGTCCAACATCGAGGCTTCCATCATGGCCACCACCAACTGCAAGGAGCTGGGCGTTCCGCGCGTGGTGGCCAAGGCCTCCAGCGAACTCCACGGCAAGATCCTGCGGCGCATCGGGGCCGACACCATCATCTACCCCGATCGCGACAGCGCCCACCGGCTTGCCCGTACCATCGCCAACCACGACGCCATCGACTTCCTGGAGGTTTCGGACGGCTATTCCATCGCCGAGATCGAAGTGCCGGAAGGCATGCGCGAGCGGACGCTGGCGGAAATCGATTTCCGCAACAAGACGGCGCTTACGGTCCTTTGCATCCGGCGGATCAATCCCGACAAGCCCGAATCCGAACGGCTCGTGATCATCCCTTCGGCGAGCGCCGTGCTCAAGAGCGACGACCGGCTTATCGTGTTCGGCGAAACCCGCAAGATCGACGAGCTTTCATGAGCCGGCTGGTCATCGAGGGCGGCAGGACCATTTCCGGGACGCATCGCGTTTCCGGCAACAAGAACGCCGCCTTGCCGATGATCGCCGCTTCGCTGCTCACCGCCGAGCCGGTCACGATAACCAATCTGCCCGACATCGCCGATGTCGCGACCATGCTGGAAGTGGCCAAGACGTTCGGGGTGAAGGTGGAGCGCACGGGCGACCGGGCGGTGCTGACGGCCGACCAGCTCAAATCGGCCCGCATCTCGCCCGAACTTGCGTCCAGGTTGCGCACGAGTTTCCTTTTCGCGGGGCCGCTTCTCGCGCGGGCCGGAAGGGCTTGTCTGCCGCCGCCCGGGGGCGATCAGATCGGGCATCGACGGCTGGATACGCATTTCGCCGCGTTCAAGCAGCTGGGGGCCAAGGCGCAGGCGGGCAAGAAGACGCTCCGGTTCGAAGGCAAGCTGAAGGGGGCGCGGATCCTCTTGGACGAAGCGTCGGTCACCGCCACCGAAAACGTGCTGATGGCGTCGGTGCTGGCGGCGGGTAAGACGGTGATCTACAACGCCGCGTGCGAGCCGCATATCGTGGATCTCGCCAATATGCTGAATCTGATGGGCGGCCGGATTTCGGGCGCTGGCACCAACCGCATCGAGGTGGAGGGCGTGGAGTCGCTCCGCGGCTGCGAAACGCGGGTCGGGTGCGACTATATCGAGGCCGGCAGCTACATCGTGGCGGCGGCGGTCACCGGCGGTTCGATCACGCTTTCCAACATCGACCCCGAACCGTTCGAGGTGCTGGTGCATGCGTTCGGGCGCTTCGGCGTCACCTGGACGATCGACGCCAAGGAGAAGACGCTCGTCTACACGCCCCGGAAGCGGCTCAAGATGAAGTACGATCTCGGGGATGCGATTCCGTCCCTGTCCGACGGCCCTTGGCCGGCCTTTCCCTCCGATCTGATGTCCATTCTCATCGTCCTCGCCACGCAGACGCGGGGGACGTGTCTCTTTTTCGAGAAGATGTTCGAGAGCCGGCTCTACTTCGTCGACCACCTGAGGGGGCTCGGCGCCAAGATAGTGCAGTGCGATCCGCATCGCGTGGTGGTCACCGGCCCCAGCAATCTCTACGGTGGAACGGTCACGAGTCCCGACATCCGCGCCGGCATCGCGCTCGTCATCGCGGCGCTGGCCGCCAAAGGCAAGTCGGTCATCCAGAACGCGGAAACGGTCGATCGCGGCTATGTGGCGGTGGAGAAGTCGCTGGCGGCGTTGGGCGGGAGCATAGTGCGGAAATGATCGCGGTCGAAGGCAGGCTCCCGAAGGCAACCGGCATCTCCCGCCAAGAGCTCGTGCGCGCGGCGGAACTCTTCGCGCGGCTTTCCGGGCGGCGAATCAAGACGGTTTTCCGCGACGTCACGGTAGTCCTCCAGAACGACCGCTCGTCCGACCTGGTGCATCGCGGGATCATGGGCGTCGAGGGCGCCACCGACGTCATCACCCAGCGCTACGACCCCATGCCGGGCGAAGCGGAAGGGGTCTACGGCGAAATCTACGTCAACGTGGAGCGGGCGCTGGCGCTGGGCGGACGCAAGGAGCTGCTTTTGTACGTGGCGCACGGCATGGATCATCTTTCGGGGGCGGACGATCACGGCGAAAAAGCCTACCGCACCATGCGCAGGAGGGAACTGGGATGGATCGCTTTGGCGGAAAAATCGAAGAGCTGATGCGGCAGATCGAGTCGCTCGGGTTCTGGCCGGGATATGTCCAGTGGGTGCTGATGCCGCAAGGGTCGGTGTATCCCTATTTCGGCATGATCGAAGCGCTGGCGGACAATCCCGAAATCAAGGCGCAGGGGCTCTTCCTCGAGGGCTGGCAGACCTTCCACGACTACAATCTATGGCGCCACGACCACAACTACGGGTTCATCTCCTTCCCCGGCGAACTGCCCGGTTTTCTCTGTCTGTGGCTGAAAAACGGCGAAGTCAAGGCGTTCCGCCAGGATCCGGGCTACAAGACCCGTCCCCTGAACGACCGCGAAGAAGCGCTCTTCCACAAACTAGTCCGCGAATCGTTCGGACTCGTCATGCGCATCGAAAACGACCCCAAACTCTGCCACAAATACCTGGAGGAGGGCAGTCTCTTCGGTCGCCGCCAGGTGAACGTGCGCAAATGGGAGGACGTGCCCGTGCCGCTCGTGCAGCCGCGTCCCCACGTGGAGCGCGTGTCGCTGCCCAAGGCCGATGTCGATGCCGCCAAGGACAAGCCGCTCCTCAAGGAGCGGGTGGTAGACGTGGCCTTCCGCTGCAATCCGCATTACACCACCACCGAAGCGCATTCGCGCATGGCCTACGATCTTGACGTGCGCGATGCGGCGGACGGCAAGTCGCTGGTGTCGATCCGCATGTCGGTGCGGCCGCCCCAGTGCACGATCGCGGACATGTGGCAGAATCTGGCGCCGGGTCTGTTGCGGGAGTTCGTGAAACTCGGCTTCGTGCCAGGCGAGATCCGGGTGTGCTCCCAGCGCGTTTTCCGTCTCCTCCGTCCGCTCACCATGCAGTTGCCGTTCAAGCTTTCGCTCCATGACGAGCTGCCCGGCTTCGAAGAATACGTTTAGGATTTGTCTCGCCCCGATTACGTTTCGTCTTGACAATCGCGACAAAAAGTGCTATAATATCCATCATGACAATCAAAAAGCCAGTCAAACCTGCGGCCACCACTGTCAAAGCGGCCGCTCCTGCAGCTCCGGGCGGCGCCACCATCGCCGACCGTTTCAAACTGGACGTGCCGGCCAAGCCTGTCAAGTCGGGCGGTTCGGGCACATCGTCGGCCGCCGGCAACATCGCGTTTTTCGTGGCGCTGGCGGGCCTAGCCCTTGCGGGTATCTTGACGTTCGTCATCTACCAGCACTGGGGATTTCTGAAGGGAGCTTGATTCCCGTCCAAGGGAGGTAGACATGAAAGACGTAATGCTTTCGCCTCGGGCCAAGGCCGCGGTGCGGCTTGCGCTGGAGGAGGATCTCGTTTCGGTGGACACGGTGAAGTCGTCGCCCTGGTGCGACGCCACTTCGCTGGCCCTCGTCGATCCCGACACGGTCGCGACGGGCGAAATCTACGCCAAGGGTGCGGGCTGCGTGGTGGCCGGCGCCACGGTGGCCAAGGCGGTATTCAAGCTCGTCGACCCCAAGATCCAGGTTTCGATCAAGCGTCCGGACGGCAGCCGGGTGGAGCCCAAAGAGCCGATTCTCGTCTTCAAGGGCAAGGCGCGGAGCATCCTCGCCGCGGAACGCACCGCCCTCAATTTCATGCAGCGCATGTGCGCCACCGCCACTTTGACGAGCAAGTTCGTGGCGGCGGTGAAGCGCTACGGCACGATGATCCTCGATACCCGCAAGACCACGCCCGGCCTCCGGGTGTTCGAGAAGTACGCCGTTCTCTGCGGCGGCGGCACGAACCATCGCATGGGCATGTACGACCGCGTGCTCATGAAGGACAACCACCGCCGGCTCTGGAAGGGCGGCAACCCCGACGAACTCGACCAGGCGGTGGTGGCCGCGCGCAAGGCCTTCCCCAAGCTCGACGTGGAGGTGGAGGTGGAGAGCGTGCGCGAATGCGAAAGCGCGCTCAAGGCCAAGCCCGAGTGGATCATGCTCGACAACATGTCGTGCGCGGACATGAAAAAGTGCGTCAAGCTCTGCAAGGGCATTTCCAAAACCGAGGCGTCGGGCGGCATCACGCTCGACCGCGCCAAGGAGGTGGCCGCCACCGGCGTAACCGCGATCTCGCTCGGCTGTCTCACCCATAGCGCCGGATCGGTGGACCTCTCGCTCGAGTGGCGGGCCGTCTAGGATGGCCAATCTCGTAATCGACGTCGGAAACACCTCTACGGCGCTGAAGATCGGCGACCAGGTTTTCCATATCGACGGCGGTTTCGAGGCCGCGCGCGAAGTGGCGCTGGAGGCTATGGACTCCGCCGCCGAGGTGGATTACGTTTCGGTGGTGCCGGATATGGACTCCCGATGGCGCGACCTCGCGGCGCAATGCGGCAAGAAGTTCGTGCAGGTGGAGTTTCCGGCCGGACTCGAGCTGAAGTACGACTATCCCGCCCCCGAAACGATCGGTGCGGACCGGTTGTGCGACGCCGAAGCGGCCGTGGCGATCTACGGCGCGCCCGTTCTGGTGATGGACTTCGGCACCGCGCTCACCGCCGCCATCGTGACGCGCGACGGAGTGTGGCAGGGCGGCGTGATCGCGCCCGGCTTCCCGTTGATGCGCGACTATCTCTTCGAGCGCACCGCCAAATTGCCGCGCATGGAGCTCGGCAGCGGCGCCGCCCCCAAGATCGGCAAGTCCACCGAGGAGGCCATGCGTTTCGGCGCGATCGTGGGGTATCGCGGCATGGTCAAGGAGATCGTGGGCGAACTGAAGCGCAACTACGGCGAGGATTTCCGTCTCGTGGCCACCGGCGGGTTCGCACGATGGGCGCTCAACGACGCGGGGCTTCCGTTCATCATCGACGAAACATTGACATTGAAGGGATGCGAACTCATATGTTCAAGAAAATGATGCTTTTGCTGGCGCTGGCGCTGTCCGGCGCGCTTGCGGGTTGCGGTCCGTTCTGGGTCGATCCGTACATCGTCGTCAAGGAGTCGCCGCTCAACTGGGTGGAGATCCACTACTACAACCTCAAGCGCACGCCCATCCGTCGCATCGGCGTGTACATGAACGGCATGGGCCACGTGGAGGTCAAGAAGGGCACGAGCGAACTCGTCTCCAACGATTTCGCCCGCAAATACCGCGATGCGGTGTGGAGCGACATCCGCGTGCGGCGCATCGAGGCGGACCCTGCGCACGTCAAGGATCTGATGCAGAATCTGGTGAACCACGGTCTCCTGGACCGCGAAAAGACGGGGCGGAAGTCCAAGAAGGACGAGTTCGACCGCTTCATCGCCGTCAAGGCCAACATCAACAACAACACCTATTCGGCGCAGGAAAACATCTTCGAGGTCGACCCCGATCTCGCCGAACAGCTCCTCGATGTGATCCGCGAGTTCGACACGCCTTAAAACAGATTGTTGATTTTACCTATTGACTTTTTGGGGGCGAATATGATAAAATATAAGCTCACTAAACAAAAGTTTAGGGCAAAACACAAAGGAAAACAAAAATGAGCAAGTTGTTCAAACTGTCCGTGCTGGCGTGCTGCGGCGCGATGTTTGTCGCCGGCTGCGAGAAGCAGACTGCGGAAGAGAAGGAGATGGAGTCCATCTACAGCCAGGTCGGCGCTTCCGCCGAGCAGATCACGGCTGGCATGGAGGCGTTCCGTCAGCTGCCCGCCGAGGAGCAGCAGAAGGAGCTCGAGAAGGCTCGCACCTTCCTGCCCCAGGCCAAGTAACGGACATAGGCTTCATTGAAGCCGAGTTATCCGGAGGCGGAGTTTTCTCCGCCTCTTTCTTTTTGCCCGGAAGCGAGATTTTTGATTTTCCCTATTGAAAATCGCGCAAAAATATGATATAATACACAACCTAAAGCACGGAGCGTAGCGCAGTCTGGTAGCGCACCTGCCTTGGGCGCAGGTTGTCGTGGGTTCAAATCCCGCCGCTCCGACCAAAACGAATCACTCCAACCCGGAGAGTGTCGATTCTGGGCAGGATTCTCTAACGGCAATGCGCGGAATGAACTAAGTTCATTCTATGCAGGATGCGCAAGGCTTCGGCGCGCAGGATAGCGGAAGGAGACGACCAATGAGACAGACAGTTGAGGAAAAGCGCTGCGCGGTCTATACGCGCAAGTCGACGGACGAGCGGCTGGGCGTTGGACGACGCGGCCGGCGAAGCGTTCGACAAGGCCTCCAAGCTGTTGGGTCTTGGTATCCCGGCGGGCCCGTTTTGGACAAGATCGCCCGCGAATACGGCACCCAGAATCTCATTTCTTTCCCCAAGGGCCGTCCGCGCGAAGGCGTAAGCGCGCTTTCGGGTCTCCGGGCCGACTTGTGCGTGTCGTTTTCGGGACTGAAAACCGCACTTTTGCGTTATGTCCAGTCCCACCCGGAGTTGGACATTCCCCAGGTGGTCGCCTCCTATCAGGAAGCGATCGTCCAGGCGGTGGCCGACCGCACCCGCACCGCATTGAGGACGGGGAATTACCGCGCTTTGATCCTGGGCGGCGGAGTAAGCCTCAATTCGCGCATCCGGCAGGTCTTGGGCGAACTCTGCGCCGCCGAAAAGGTGGAGCTTTTGATGGCCCAACCCAAATACTGCGGCGACAACGGCGCCATGATCGCCGCGCTCGCCTACTATCGCC
>CAMZDY010000022.1 GCA_947305585.1 uncultured Verrucomicrobiota bacterium
AGTTTCTCCGACTGCATATCCGACGGTGTCTAAATAATGGCATCGGCGGGGTAGTTTTATTTAATTGAGAAAATGCTTGATTTTCGGCTTGAAATATGGTATAATATAAAGGATAAACTTGAAAACTAAAAGAATCATCATTCTGGGGGCTACGGGGTCGATCGGACTGAATGCGATCGACGTAGTGCGGCACAACCGCGATTCGTTCCGGATCGTGGCGTTGGCGGCTTTGCGTTCCAAGGAGAAATGCGAGGAACTGGCGCGGGAATTCGGCGCCAAGGCGTATGCGGGTGAAGATGCGGCCTTGAGGGCGGTGGAGGAGAACGAGGCGGACATCTGTCTCGTGGCGACAGTGGGGATGAGCGGACTCAAACCCACGATGGCGGCCATCGAAAAAGGCATGGATATCGCGCTTGCCACGAAGGAAGTGATGGTCATGGCGGGCGAACTCGTCACGAAAGAGGCGGCGAAAAGACGGGTGAGGTTTCTCCCGGTGGATTCCGAGCACAGCGCCATTTTCCAGTGTACGCGAGTGCCCAATACGGAGATCGACAAGTTGATTCTTACGGCTTCGGGCGGACCTTTCCTGCATGGGCCGGAGGATCTTTCGCAGGTGACGGTGGCCGAGGCGCTGAACCACCCGAGGTGGAAGATGGGGCCGAAAGTGACGATAGATTCCTCCACCATGATGAACAAGGGCTTCGAGATTCTGGAGGCGCGCTGGCTCTTCGACGTGGGCGTCAAAGATATTGAAGTGGTGGTGCATCCGGAGTCGATCGTGCATTCGATGGTCACGTTCAAGGACGGGGCCACGTTGGCGCAGCTGTCGCCGCCGGACATGCGCGTGGCGATCCAGTATGCGCTCAGCTGGCCCAACCGGTTGCCGGCCGAGCGGGAGAAACTGGATCTGGCGGCCATCGGCAAGCTCACGTTCGAAAGGCCGGATCCGGTCCGTTTCCCGTGTCTGCGGCTCGTCAAGGAGGCTTGCGAAAAGGGCGGTTGCGCCACTGCGGTGTTGGCGGCGGCCGACGAATGGGCGGTCAAGAACTTCCTGGAGGGAAAGATCGGCTACACGGACATCGCGAAGAAGGTGGAAGCGAGCCTCGAGGCGGCACCGGAGTTCCCGTGCGACTCGCTGGAGGCGGTTTGGGAGGCTAACGACTGGACATGGAAACACTTGTCACGATAGGGTATATCATCGCGTGCCTTTTGCTGTTCTCGCTCGCGATCGCGATTCACGAGTTCGGCCATTTCATCGTGGCGCTGAAGCTGGGGCTCAAGGTGGAGGCGTTTTCGATCGGGTTCGGGCCGGCGATCTGGAAGAAGCGTTGGAAGGGCGTGGAATACCGGATCGGGTCCATTCCGCTCGGGGGCTACGTGCTGATCCCGTCCGTCGATCCCGAAGGCACGCAGGCGCTGGAGGGCGGCTCGAAGGAGAAATCGCCCAAAGAGGATATTCCGGCCTGGAAGGAACTGTTGGTTTCGGTGGCGGGTCCGCTGATGAACGTGGTGCTGGCGGTAGTGCTGGCGTTCGTGCTGGCGGCCGTGCCGGGAGCCAACTTCGGGGTGCTGCCGGCCGAAATCGGGTCGGTGATCGAGGGTGGACCGGCCGAGGCGGCCGGACTCAAAGCAGGCGATCTGGTTCTGAAAGTGGGCGGACGCGAAGTGGCGAGCTGGTCGGAGATGCAGACCGAAGTGCAGATCGCGGGCGGGAAGCCGGTTCCAGTGGAGGTTCTGCGCGGCGAAGAGAAGCTGGAGCTGGAGGTCGTCCCTGAACAGAGCGAGGTTACGGGAGCGTGGTACATCAAGGCTTTGAGCGTGCGGAAAGAGAATATGGCGATGGCGTGGATGCCGGACCGCAATCCCTTGCGCCAGCTCGCGTGGGACGCCACTTCCATTTTCCGCGTGTTGAAGGGGCTCGTGACGCCGAAAGAGGCCAAGGCCACGTCCGAGGCGCTGGGTGGACCGGTGATGATCGCAGAGGCGATCTACGGCAGCATGCGTCGCAACGTATGGGACGGAATCGGGTTTTTGCGGTTCCTGAACGTGAATCTGGCGGTGCTCAATCTCCTGCCGATTCCGGTGCTGGATGGCGGACTCATCCTTTTCGCGCTACTCGCTATGGTGTTCCGGCGCAAGGTGCCGGAGGTAGTCGTAAAATACCTCAGCATGACGTTCATGGCGATTTTGATGGGGCTGATGGCGATTCTCGTGTTGCGGGACGCCTGGCGGAGCTACAGGATACACACGTATGACCACAAGAGAACGGACCAGAGCGCTGAAGTTAGGTAGTCTCGCGCTAGGTGGCGGGGCGCCGGTAAGCGTGCAGACGATGTCGAACGTGAACCCCCACGACGTGGAGGGTTTGGCGGCGCAGGCGTTGAGGTGCGCGGAGGCGGGGTGCGATCTCATCCGTTTCACGGTACCGGACTTGAGGGCGGCCGAGTGTCTGGGGGTGGTCAAGCGGCGAATTCCGATTCCGGTGGTGGCCGACATCCATTTCGACCACAAGTGCGCGCTCGCGGCGATTGCGAACGGCACGGACGCCTTGCGGCTCAATCCGGGCAATATCGGGGGACGCGACAAGGTGGCGGAAGTGGCGCGCGCGGCCAAGGGAAAGCGCATTCCCATCCGGATCGGGGTGAATCTGGGGAGTCTGGAGAAAGACCTGTCGGAGGCGGTGTACGGCAAACGCATGAGCGTGGCGGAAGCGTTGTGCGAGAGCGCGATGCGTCACGTCAAGCTGCTGGAGTACGAGGATTTCCGCGATATCGTAATTTCCGTGAAGGCGTCGAACGTGGCCGATACGCTTGCCTCGTACCGGATGCTGGCGGAACGGACCGATTGCCCGCTGCACGTGGGGGTGACGGAGGCGGGGACGCTCATACCGGGCACGGTGAGATCGTCGGTGGCGCTCGGGATACTCCTCAATGAAGGGATCGGCGATACGATCAGGGTGTCCTTGACGGCCGAACCGGAGAAGGAAGTGAAAGTGGGGATGGAGATCCTGCGGAGTCTGGGCTTGCGCAAGCCGGGTCCTTCGGTGACGAGCTGCCCCACTTGCGGACGGACGAAGGCCGACGTGTTCAAGGTGGCGGCCGAAGTGGAGGCGGAGCTCGAGAAACTGAGGCTCGACCATTATCCGCACGTGGCGGTGATGGGATGCGTGGTGAACGGTCCGGGCGAGGCCAAAGGGGCGGACATCGCGCTCTGCGGAGGCGACGGGGAATTCATGCTTTTTGTCGGCGGAAAGCCGGTTGGCAAGGTATCGGAGGCGGAAGCGCCCCAAAAGGTGATCGAATATGTCATTCATTCGTAACAATATCGCGGTTCTGGCCGTTTTCGTGCTGACGGCGTCGTACGCTTGGGTGTTCGGCGGCACGCGGAGCGACATGTTGCCGCTGTTCGTACCCTGGCTGTGGGCGATTCTGGTGGACATCATGCTCTGTTTTCCGCAGCGCCGGGCGGGTGAGAACTCGTACACCGCGCGGGAACGGGTGTGGGAGGCGCTCAAGAAAGATCCGCTCACGTGGGTGTCGCTCGGATTTCTGGTTATACTGATCATCCCCTTCATCAACAAGGGGCTTTGTCCCATCTGCGACTACAAAGAGATCATGATGGGCATCAATCCCAAGCCGGTGGTGAAGCATATGCCGTTTTGCGTGAACCGTCTGCAGCAGCTGAACGTGCTGTTGTGGTTCGGTCCGGCGCTCACGATGATGCTGGCCGTCAAACATTCGCTCAACAAGGCCGGCAAGATCAAGCTGGTGCAGCTTATCGTGTGGAACGGGGTGGGGCTTGCGGTCTTGGGGTACGTGCAGCGGCTGTGCGAGGCGCCGGGTCCCTGGTGGATCCAGATGAACAACGATCCCGACAGTTTCTTCTCCACGTTCGGCTATCCCAACATGGCCGGCGACATGTTCGTGACGCTGTTCTGCATGGCGATGGCGCTCTGGCGCAACAAGGTGCAGGCGTGCAACGAGGAGCTGGCGCAGACGAAGGTGAGACGGATTTCGAAGCATAAGCTCTTCTGGACGAAGCATCACGATCTCATTCCGGCGGTGCTCTTTTCCCTTTCCGCCATCTCCACTTTGTCGAGGGCGAGCATCATCCTCGTGGCGTCGGCGGCGTTGGTGCTGTCCTTGCATGCGGGAGTGAGTTTCCTCCACAAGATGAAGAAGGCGCAGCGGGTGAGGGTGTCCGTGATCGCATTGGTGGTGCTGGCGGCGCTTGGCTTGGCGGTGATGGCGTTCATGCCCAGCAACGTGCAGCGCGAACTCGACACGCTCTCGACCGACGCGGTGCTGACGCGGGTGACGGGCAAGGGACAGTACCATACGCGGGTGGCGATGGAGATCTGGAAGGACTATCCGCTTTTCGGGTGCGGAGGCTGGGGCTACAAGCATTTCTGCATCCCCAAGATGACGCGCAAGGAGTACGAGCACATCCAGATGATCGGCGGCATCAACGTGCACAACGACTATCTGCAGTTCATGGCGGAGCACGGGGCGATCGGATTCGGCTGTCTGGTGGCCATCTTTGTGCTGCTGCTGGTGCCGACGGGCAAGACCTGGAGCAAGATGGCCAATGCGATCAGGTTCGAGTCTTCCCGCAAACAGCCGCCCCAGCCGAGATCGTTCTTCGTATTGCCGGCCGGAGCGTTTTCGCTCCTGGTGGCGGCCGGATGCACTTTGATCCATTCGTTCGGCGATTGCCCGTTGCGTTCGCCGGTGGTGCTGTCGCTCTTCTTCATCGAACTCGCGGCAGTGGACGGATTTCTGCCCTATATGATCGAACACAAGGAAAAGGAATGACAGTATGTTGCACGTAAACGAAAACTACGCCAAAATCAAGCCGACGTATCTCTTCGCGGAGATCGCGCACCGGGTGGAGGCGCACAAGCAGGCCAATCCGGACGCCAAGATCATCCGGCTGGGGATCGGCGACGTGACCGAGCCGCTGTGCCCGGCCATCATCGAGGCCATGCACAAGGCGGTGAACGACGAAGCCGGACGCGTGAACTTTCACGGGTACGGTCCCGAGCAGGGCTATGCGTTCCTGCGCGAGAAGATCGCCAAAGTGGACTTCCAGGACCGGGGCATCCGGATCGACGCCGACGAAATTCTCGTTTCCGACGGCGCCAAGTGCGACTGCGGCAACATCCAGGAGCTGTTCGGGCCGGACGTGAAGATCGCAGTGGGCGATCCCGTGTACCCCGTCTACGTGGACACCAACATCATGGCGGGGCGGCATGACATCAAGCTTCTGCCCTGCACCAAGGAGAACGGCTACGTGCCGGTGCCGACGGACGATCTGGACGTGGACATCGTCTATCTCTGCTATCCCAACAACCCGACCGGCGCGGTGGCCACTTTGGAACAGCTTCAGGCGTGGGTGGACTGGGCCAACGCCAAGAAGGCGCTGATCCTGTTCGACGCGGCTTACGAGGCGTTCATCCGCACGCCCGGCATCCCCCACTCCATCTACGAGTGCCGGAACGCGCGCACCTGCGCCATCGAGTTCCGCTCCTACTCGAAGACGGCCGGCTTCACGGGGATCCGCTGCGGCTACACGGTAGTGCCCAAAGGTCTCGTGGCGTACGACCAGGCGGGCAACGCGGTAGAGCTCCGGCCCATGTGGACCCGTCGCCAGACGACCAAGTTCAACGGCGCCTCCTACATCACCCAACGCGGGGCGGAAGCGGTGTACAGCGCCGAGGGCCAGGCGCAGACGAAGGCGACGATCGACTTCTATCTGGAGAACGGACGGCTCATGAAGGAGGCGTTGCAGGGTCTCGGCTATCAGGTGACCGGCGGAGGGGACAGTCCATATCTGTGGGTGGACGTGAAGGGCGACAGCTGGGAGTTCTTCGACATGCTGCTCAAGAAAGCCAACATCGTGACCACGCCGGGCGCGGGCTTCGGCAAGGCGGGCGAGGGGTATATCCGCATTTCTTCGTTCAATTCCCGCGAAAACGTTTTGGAAGCAATCGAAAGGATCAAAGCACTATGAAGAAGACCGGTATCATGCTCGAGGCCGCCAGGCGCGGTTTCACGCTCGTCGAACTGCTGGTGGTGGTGGCCATTCTCGGCATTCTGGGCACTATCGCCATCCAGAACGTCAAGGCGCATATCGACAAGGCCAACGAAACTGCGGCGCGGGCTTCGGTGCAGACCGTGAGCGAGGCGGTTACCAGCTACTATATCAAGAACAAGAAGATGCCGAGTTCGCTCACTCAGCTCACCGAAGGCAGCGACGACGATCCGCCGATTCTCGAGGGCGGCGACAAGGCCATCAACGATCCTTGGGACAACGAACTCAAGTACGAGCAGAAGGGCAAGCGCTTCGTGGTGATTTCGGCCGGTCCCGACGGCGAATTCGGCACCGAGGACGATATCCGGAGCGACAAGAAGAAGTAATTGTTGCGGCGCGCCTTCACATTGATCGAGCTTCTGGTGATCGTTGTCATCATGGCGACGATGGTCACCGTGAGCGTCATCAGCGTGAGGGCGGGCCAGCAGGCGGCGCGGACGCGAGGGGCGGCGAGGGACATATTCGCCTACATCAAGCATGCCCGGTCGACCGCGCTCGTCACCCAGCAGCCGTCCATCATCACCTATTCGACGGACCGCAAGGACGACGATGTTTGCGCCAAGATTGTTGTGACCGGCGCCAAACTCATGCGGGATACGGCTTCGCTGAAGGCTACGACACTGGGCGGCAAGACGGTGTGGATAGGCGGCGAGGAGCCGGACGGGGACGAAACTGGGGATATGACCTCGGTGGGCGATATCCTGTTCAGTCCCGTGTCGGAAGACGTAGTGAGGGGCATCCGGATCAAGGTTTTGAAGGACGGCGAGGAATTGGCGTCGGACGGAATCGCGGAAGGGGCGAAAAACAAGATTTCCGTATTCTCCAACGTGGACTATCTGCTGGGGCGCTACGCCGAACATCAGGCGCAGGAGGAAGCGGCCAAGGAGGAGCCGGAGGAGACGGAGCAGGCGTCGGGACTCGACGACGACATGCAGGAGCCGGTGAGCATCGTGTGGGAGGCGAACGGACGGACCGAGCCGCACCGGGTTTACGTGTATCAGGACGGCTCCAAGCCGGAGAAGGGGCTGTGCATCCGGATCGACCGGTTTGGCGGCGCGAAAGTGACGAGCGGCTCGGAGGACGACTGATGCGCAAGGGCTTCACTTTGCTGGAGGTGCTGCTCGCTTCGGTCATTCTGGGATTGGGGCTCATGACGATTATCGCCTCGATGGTGCAGGCGCAGAACATGATGATTTCCTCCACCTATCTGCAGACGGCGCAGGAGGTGATGGATTTCGGCGACATGGCCTATCCTTTGAGCGACGTGAAAGACCCGGAGCGGGATCTGGACGTGCGCGAAACGAAGGCGACCGAACTTTGGGAGAAGTTCGCGGGCGATGTGCGGCTCACGAACGAGCAGTACGAGAAGTATCGCGAATATACTTGGGAGCGTGAGGCGCTGAACCGCAAAGACGAAGACGAAGTGAAGCGGCTGGGCAACCTCTATACGGTGCGGGTGACCGTGAGGTGGGGCGACCGGCGGCGCGGCAACGGCGAAGAGGAAAGCTACGTCACCTTCTGGAGGAAGCCGGAATGAGGCGGGCCTTCACCATGATCGAAATCTTGCTCGCCACGCTCATTCTGGGCGTATTGACCACGCTTTCGGTTTTGACTTTCAACGCGGTGAGCAACGGCTGGCAGGTGGCGGCCGACTATATGGACAAGATGCAGCGCACCGATTTCGCGCTCAACCAGCTGGTGTCGGGGCTGAGGAGCATGTACTATCCGCACGACGGCGAGCAGAGCTACAATTACGGGTTCGTGCTCACGGACAACGGCGATGGCGACAAGCCGGACGCGAGCGACATCATCGAGTGGTCCAAGATGGGGTCGGCGATTGTGGGCAACAACAGCCAGGTGGCGGATACGGTGCACCGGGTGCAGGTGATGGTGCTGGAGGAGGGCAACAGCGACTACCGCGATCCGATCGAGGTGACTGGTCTCTACGCTAGGCTGAGTCCCGATACGGCTTTAAGGTCGGCCGAAAACGCATCGGACCAGGATATCGACTACACCTTCGCCAACCAGGATCTTTACCAGCCGCTGCTGATCGCCGACGGGATCGTGGGGTTCGACTGCAAAGTGCTGAAGAACGCCGAGCAGGTGGAGGCGGAGACCGACGATCGCAAATTCGAGGACGAGTTCGCCGCCTCCAACGCCGTGCCCTACAAGGTGCAGCTCACTTTCCATATCGCCGATCCGGAAGGTCGCAGCTACCGGTCGAACACGGCGCCGCTTGTGCGGATCGTGCGCATCCCCATCTTCGAGCAGTCGCAGGACGGAGCGGTTACGCCTTCGGAGAACCCAGGGGGATCGGGCGGCAAGGAGAAGCGCAAATGAGGCGGGCATCGGCACTGTTGATGGCGCTGTGGACGATAGCGGTGTTGAGCATAATGGTGCTGTCGTTCGCGGCCGAAGCGCATTTGCAGTCGGGCATCAACGTGTACGTGAGGGAGCGCAACCGGGTGAACCGGCTCACGGACGCCGGGCAGCAGCTGGCGGAGGTGGTCATTTGCGGCTACCAGAACGCGCCGGAATGGAGCGACGGGGAAGATCTGGAACAACTGCTGGAGGACGATCGTTGGATATTGGAAAAGCGGGAACTCAAGACGGCTACGCGCTGCACGATCGGTCCGATCCTGCTGGACGAGGACAACGAGGAATCGGGTACGGTAAAGGTGGATATCGAAATCTCCAACGCGGGCGAGCAGAATGCCATCAACATCAACGAACTCTGGGCGGAGGGCGACTCCAGCTACCGGTTGAGGTGGGAGATGATTTTGCAGACGCACGGCATTCCGGAGGAGCTGGAGACGGAAAAGGACGGCACGGTGAAACTTTGGAACATCCTCATCTCCAGCTGGAACGACTGGCGCGACAGCGACGATACGGTGTTCGGCATGGACGGGCAGAGTCTCGGCGCGGAGAAGGCCTGGTACAAAGAGGAGTACGAAGACGACAAGGCGGACGACGAAGACAAGCGTTTTCCCCGGAACGGACAGATCCCCGACATCCAGGAGCTCGGCTACATACGGGGCTTCAAGGATTATCCGGCGGTTCTCACCGGAGGCGTGATCAATCCCTGGGCCAAGAAGGAAGACCAGATTTCCGTGCGGGGGATCGCTGACGAATTCGGAGTGACCGGGAGCGCCAAGATCAACGTCAACAGCTGCACCGTGAACCAGCTGCTCACGGTTCCCGGTATCTACGACGAGAACGACGACGAGGAGCAGTCGAACGGACGCGAAATCGCCCAGGCGATAATCGACGGGCTTAAGGAAATGCCGGAAGGGAACGTGGACGAGTCGCGCACGTGGTGGCCTTACCGGGACTGGGCCGATCTCATGAACCGGGTGGACGTGAACATCGGCAGCGAAGCGAACAATTATCTCATGTACAAGCCCGACGCCAACAGCATCTTCAAGATCAAGATTGTGGGTGAATCGATGGGGATGAGCCGGACGGTGCAGGCCAAGGGATACGTGAAGGACGGGAAAGTCCGTTACATAGAATGGAGGGAAGATTGATGGGCGCCAAAATCATAAGCGGCAAGGAACTGTCGGCCAGTCTGCGCGCGCAGATAGCGGAAGAGACGGCGAAGCTTCCGGTCCGGCCGGGACTCGGCGTAGTTCTGGTGGGCGACAATCCCGCAAGCGTGAGCTACGTGACGGCCAAGGAAAAGGCGTGCCGGGAAACGGGCATGTATTCGCGCGAGATCCGGCTTCCGGCCGAAACGACGAAGGAAGCGCTGTTGGGCACAATCCGCGAACTGAACAGCGACGAGGCGATTCACGGGATTCTGGTGCAGCTGCCCTTGCCGAAGCATATTCCGGAAAAGGAAGTGATCGAGGCCATAAGTCCGGACAAGGACGTTGATGGCTTTACTGCCATCAACGTGGGGCGGATGCTGATCGGCGAAAAGTGTTTCCTGCCTTGCACGCCGCACGGGATATTGAAACTGATCGAGTTCGCGGGGATGGATTTGAGCGGAAAGCATGCGGTAGTGATCGGACGCAGCAATATCGTGGGCAAGCCGGTGGCGGTGCTCCTTGCGCGCAAAGAGACGAACGCAACCGTGACTTTGTGCCATACCGGAACAAATGATCTCAAGTCCTATACCCGCCAGGCCGACGTGGTGGTGGTGGCGGCAGGGCGGCCCGATACGCTCACCGGCGACATGATCAAGGAAGGGGCGGTAGTGATCGACGTGGGCGTGAACCGCATTCCGGACGAAACGCGTCCCTCGGGGTTCCGGCTGGTGGGCGACGCCGACTTCGAAAGCTGCGCCCAAAAAGCTTCGGCCATTACTCCGGTTCCGGGCGGGGTGGGGCCGATGACGATAACGATGCTCCTCTGGAACACTTTGGAGAGCGCCAAACGACATGCGGCTCGATAAGGCCATACTGGAGACGCATCCCGACTTTTCCCGGTCCCGCATCGAGGGACTGATCAAAAGCGGCTACGTTACGGTGAACGGCGTGGAGGCCGTGAAGGCGGGGATGAAAGTGGACGCGGACGACGAGATCGAGGTGGAGATCCCGCCCCCGGTGCCCGCCATCCCCGAACCGGAAGACATTCCCCTCGACGTGGTGTTCGAAGACGAAGACGTGATCGTGATCGACAAGCCGGCCGGCATGGTGGTCCATCCCGCGCCGGGACACTTTGGCGGCACATTGGTCAATGCGCTCCTCCACTACCTGCCTTCGCTGGCGGATATCGGAGGCGTGGCGCGGCCGGGCATCGTGCACCGGCTCGACCAGTATACGTCGGGGCTGATCATCGTGGCGAAGAGCATGAAGGCGATGGAGAATCTCGCGAAGGCGTTTTCCGACCACAAGTCGGTCGAAAAGACGTATCTCGCCATCTGTCACGGCACGCCCCGGTTGCAGGCGGGCCGGATCGAGAACATGATCGGACGCCACCCCGTAGACCGCAAGCGCATGGCCATTCTGGAGCGGGGCGGCAAAAGGGCAATCACCAACTGGAAGGTGGAGCGGAGTCTGAACAACGGGGCGAGTCTCATGGAGTGCCGGATCGAAACGGGGCGCACCCATCAGATCCGCGTGCATCTGGCGTCGTTGGGGCTCCCGATCGCCGGCGACAAGACGTACGGCAAGAGCGCGCTCGACAAACGGCTTGCTCCGGTGCCCGAACGGCAGATGCTGCACGCCTGGAAGCTCAAACTCTGGCACCCGGTGAAGGGCGTGCCGATGGAATTCGTTTCGCCGGTTCCGGCAGACATGAAGGTGTATCTATGATCATCCAAGTAACCGATCCCTGCAAGCCGCTCGAATTCGACCTCTCGCGTCCTTTGGAGATCGAGGTGGGGTGCGGCAAAGGCAAGTTCCTGACGGCCCGCGCCAAGGAGCATCCCGAGTGCGACTTTCTGGGCATCGAGCGTATGCTCAAACGGGTGCGGCTCTTCGAGGGCAAGTGTCGTCGCGGCAAGCTCGACAACGCATACATCCTCCGGCTCGAAGCGCTCTACACCTTCCACTATCTTCTCCCGGCGCACCATGCGCGCAAGGTCTACGTGTTCTTCCCCGATCCCTGGCCCAAGAAGAAACACCATTCGCACCGGCTGTTCGGTCCTTTGTTCCTGAATGCGCTCTGGAAGCGGCTGGAGATGGGCGGCAAACTGGAATTCGCCACCGACCATCGGGAATACTTCGAGGCGGTGTGCGAGTGGTTCGCGCTCGACAAGCGTTTCGAACGGGTGGAGCCGATGCCCCGTCCAAAAGAAGTGTGGACGGAGTTCGAAACCATGTTTAGGGAACAGGGGCTTCCCATCTGGTCGGCCGCCTGGAAGACGCTTCCGGCCGACGATTCCCCGCTCGAACCGCTCACGATCCCGCCCGAAGCCGAACCGCGCGAAGGTATCGTGCGGCGCTTGGGCAAAAACGACGAAGAAT
This sequence comes from uncultured Verrucomicrobiota bacterium, assembly GCA_947305585.1. GTDB lineage: Bacteria > Verrucomicrobiota > Kiritimatiellia > RFP12 > UBA1067 > UBA1067. The sequence goes on from CAMZDY010000022.1 coordinate 12,006, forward strand.
AAGTTTAGGGTTCGATCGACACTTTGGTGTCGAAATCGGTCAGCCGGTAGAGTTTCAGCGCGTTCCAGTTGGCCACGCGGAAACATCCGTGCGACTCGGCGTTGCCCACGCTTTCCGGAGTGGGGGTGCCGTGTATGCCGTATCCCTGCAGGTCGAGACCTTTAAGTCCGATCCAAGCGAGCCCCACCGGATTGTTGGGTCCGGGCTCCAGAATGTATTTCTTCGGCTTGGAGCCGTCGGGCGGGGGAGTGTCGGGCGTGTAGGTGTAATTGGGGTTTTCGATGTGCGAACCTACCGACAGTTCGCCGTGCGGAGGCAGATTGGTTTTGTTGGCCGCGACCGAGCATGGGAAAAAGCCGATCGTATTTCCGTCCTGGTCATAGGCGATGATCTCGCACCGCTTGAGACTCACCGTCAGCAAGGTGGCCTTATTGGTGGAGAGCGCCACGTCCACCCCCTCCATGTCGGGGATGAGGATCCGGTCGCCCACGCCTACTTTGCGCCAGTCGGTTATCTCCGGGTTGAGCTTTTCGAGACACTTCTGCGACACGTGTCCGCGTTCGGCGAACATCTCCTTCAAAGTGGCGTAGCCCATATATTCGAGGTCGGCCTTTTCTTCCGGCGTCTGGGGCATCTCCACGAGTTCGTTCACATCCATCTGGCTCACGGTCACACGTTTCATCGGGAAGGGACGGGCGGGGATCTCGCCTCCGCTCTTTTCGAAGAGTTCCTTTGCGCGCTTGGACTTGAGCCCCCACACGCCGTCGATGCAGTTGACGGAAAATCCGTAGCTGTCGAGCCAGCATTGCGCGTGGAAATTGTCGTTCGTGAGGATGGCGGCAGTGTCGCTAGTGAGCGCTGCCGCCAACAGGAATATGCAGGAAAGCGTCATCAGAACGCCTTGGAATAATGGGACAGCAACTGGTCGAGGATGTCGACGAACTTGACCGGCCAGAGCCGGGTGGGGAGCTGCGCCTCCAACGGCGAGCCGATGAACTCGGGAAGCCCCGACAGGAAGTCGAGCCCGGTCAAAGCTTCCAGTTCGTCAACCGAAGCGAGATATCTTGCGGCATAGGCGCCATAGGGAACGTCATACGGCAGGATTACCGCCAGCGCCCGCACGTCGTAGCCGTCCTGCGCCACTACGAGCATGTAGAATTTGTTCGGCACGTCGATGCCGGTGTCGCCGATGCAGGTGCGGGCGGTGTCGTCGGAAACGCAACCTACGATCACCCAGATCTCGCCGTATTTGCGCGTCCAGTATTCGGCGATCCGGTGTTCCAGCTCCCGCCACACGCCGCGATTGAGTTCGGCGGTCTGCGGAGCGATGTTGGACATGAGGAAAGTGCGCTTCTGCAGCCACTCGCCATAGCGGGTGACGATGGCGTAGTTGGGCGCCATGTGTCCCCGGTCGTAGCCGCTCTTCTTGTAGTCGTCGGGGGAAGGGCAGTTGGGCGCCTGGTTGTCGCGCGAAAAGTTGGGCCGCTCGCCAGAAGCGTGTCTGGCGTCCTCTACCACGTGGTACGCCACCCACACCGGATGGCGTAAACTCGGGCTCCACCCGATCTTGAATTCGCCCCGATCCAGCACGATGATGTCGTCCGGCGCGGGACTGCCCATTCTCGCCGGCTCGCCCGCGAAACACACTTCGCCCGACGGAGCTACGGTGTCGTATTCGTAAACGCAATCGTTGCCGGTGAATCCCAGCGAGTCGGTGATGTCGCTTACGGGATTGCCGATCCATTCCAGAACCGAAGCGATCTCGGGATAGCTCCGTTCGTACCGGTCGAGCCACTTCCGGGGATGGTGCACGAACCATTCGCCCAGCGTGGCGTAGATGGCGAAAACGACCAGCAGGACGGAAGCCACCTTCCAAGACGGCTTCCGCCCCCCGGTCCCTCTTTTCCTTCTTCTCGTCACAGATCCCCCAACTCGATGCGGATCGTCCGGCTCTTCATGGCGCCGGTGTTGATTTCATGGTCGTCGCCCGCCCCGTGGCGCACGACGCCGTCATCCTTGTTGTCCGGCACCACGATCTGCGCCCCGCAGGCGGGGCACAGCGTGGTTTCGCCGATCATGTCGAGCGTAGCCTCGATTTCGGTTCCGCACTTCTCGCAGAGGAAACTGGTGAAGTTGGCTTCGTCGCCCATCGCTTACTTTCCCATCTTGGTGGCGCTGCGCCACGCGTAGTACTTTTTCAGCTTGAGCTTCTTGGCGGCAGCTTCGTCGCAGAAGATCCAGGCGTCGTTGTGCGCCTGCAGGGCCGAAGCGGTGCAGAACTGGGACATCGGACCTTCCACGCAGCCCTTGACCGCATCCTGCTTGTTCTCGCCGAACGCCAGCATGATGATCTTCTTGGCTTCGCAAATGGTCCCCACGCCCATCGAAAGGGCGCTCTTGGGCACGGCGTCCATGTCGCCCTTGAAGAAGAGGCGGGCATTGTCCTTGACCGTCGAAGGTGTGAGATACACGATCGAGGTGCGGCTGTTGAGCGAGGTTCCGGGCTCGTTGAAGGCGATGTGTCCGTCGGAGCCGATGCCCAGCACTTGGATGTCGATGCCGCCGGCCTTCTTGATCTGCGCCTCGTAAGCCTTGCACTCCTTGGCGGGATCCTTGGCCATGCCGTTGAGGACGTGGGTGTTGGAGAGCTTGATGTCGATCTTCTTGAAGAGGTTCTCGTTCATGAAGTAACGGTAGCTCTGGTCGTGCGTGCCGGGCAGACCCACGTATTCGTCGAGGTTCCAGCTCTTAACTTCCTTGTAGCTGACCTTCTTGGCCTTGACCGCCTTGGCCATCTCGTTGTAC
>CAMZDY010000023.1 GCA_947305585.1 uncultured Verrucomicrobiota bacterium
CCCCCGCCCCTCTATTCACTTCATGCTGGGCAGGACGATGCCGCGCAGGATGATTTTCTGGCAGAGGAGGAACACGGCGGCGGTGGGGATGGACACGAGCACGAAGCCGGCCATCACGCACCAAGGCTGGTGGGCGAAAGTCTGGGACAGCTGGTACATCCAAACCGCCAGCGTCCAATGGCTTTCGTTCTGGCAGACGAGAAACGCCCATTCCCAGCTGGAATACGCATGGATGAAACTGTTGAGCGCGTTGACCGCCAGAATGGGCGTGGTCATGGGGAGCGTGATGCGGAAAAACACGGTCCACTCCCCCGCGCCGTCGATGGCGGCAGCTTCGTAGAGTTCCCGCGGAAGCGCGTCGAAAAAGCCCTTCAGGATGAAGATGGACATGCCGCTCGCGACGCCAGGCAGGACCAGCGCGGCGAAAGTGTTGAGGAGCCCGAGATCGCGGATCAGGAGGAAGCCCGGAATGGCAGTGACCGCCGCCGGAAAGGCCATCGTGGCGAGGAGAAAGAGGATGATCTTTTCGGTCGAGGGCAGGCGGAACCGCGACAGCGCGTAGGCCGCCAAAGGATTGACGGTAAGCGAAGCGAGCACGGCCAGCACCACGAGGATGACGGTGTTGACGAACGCCCGGCCGCGCACGAAAAGATACTCGCCGACCGCCCGGTAGTTGGCCACCGAGCCCAGGAGGAAATCGCGCCAGCCGTGCTCGGCGAACTGGGCGTTGAGCGCGGCGCGGATCTCCGGAGCACGGGCGGCGAGACCGGCGGGCATCGTCCGCGACACGTAGTCGCCCCGCTTTAGCGCCCGCTCCACGTATTCGCGTTCGAATTCGCACCAGTCGTCCAGTTTGGGCCCGGGACGCGCCCGGCCCCGCGATTCCAGCTGGAACGACACGTCGAAGAAACTCCGGTGCGGAACGGGCCAGGCCGCGTTCAACCGTTCGAGCGTGCCGTATTTGCGCTGAAGGAAGCCGGCCACGTCGCGCGGATCGTAGTTGCACACGAGTTCGCTTGGCGGCAGTTCGCGGAGACTCGCGAGCAGGTCCCGTCCAGTCGCCGCCTCGCCCCGGTTCGCGTAGAGGGCGTCCACGCCGGCGCGGTCTTTGGCGATCTCGGCCCACGTGGTCCAGCCGGACGGCGCATCGGGGAAAACCTCGCGCGGAAAGTCGCGGAAGACGGTGGCCAGGAAACGCATGTAGCGGTCGGACGGACTCCAGAAGGCGCGCAGCACCGGCGAATGGCGCTGATAGTCGTAATTGGAGGAGATGCTGGCCGAGAGCATGACCGCGAACGGATAGACCATCGTCACGGCGCCCAGCGTCAGCACGAAGTAAATCAAGGCGAGGAAAACCCTCGCCTTGAACGTGCGCTCTTCGCTCTTGAGGATTACTCCCATGCGCCCCGGGCCAGTTTGGCGGCAAGGCCGGTGTAGGTGGCGGGCGTGAGCTTCAGGAGCCGCGCCCTGTCCGCCTTGGGGAGCGGCAGACCCTTCACGAAATCCTGCATGATCTCGGCCGTCACCCGGCGTCCGCGCGTCAGTTCCTTGAGCCGCTCGTAGGGACGGTCCATCCCCACTTTGCGCATGACGGTCTGGATGGGCTCGGCCAGCACCTCCCAGTTGCGGTCGAGATCTTCGGCGAGACGCGCCTCGTTGAGTTCGAGCTTGCCGAGTCCCTTCAAGGTGGATCGGATGGCGATGAGCGTGTAGCCGAAGCCCACGCCCATGTTGCGCAGCGTGGTGGAGTCGGTGAGGTCGCGCTGCATCCGCGAAATCTGGAGCTTGCGCGCCATGAAGCCGAACACCGCGCCGGCGAGACCCAGATTGCCCTCGGAGTTCTCGAAGTCGATGGGGTTCACCTTGTGCGGCATGGTGGAGGACCCGATTTCGCCCTTCACCGTCCGCTGCTTGAAGTAGCCCATCGAGACGTACATCCACACGTCGCGGTCGAAGTCGAGCAGCACCGAGTTCCAGCGGCAGATGGCGTCGAAGAGCTCGGCGATGCCGTCATGGCTCTCGATCTGCGTGGTGAGGCGGTTCTGCCGGAGGCCGAGTTTGGCGATGACCCTGCCGGAGAGCTTCTCCCAGTCCACGTCCGGATAGGCGCTCAAGTGCGCGTTGAAGTTCCCCACCGCGCCGTTCATCTTGGCGGGCATCACGAGCCGGTCGATCTCGCCGGCCTGGCGCTTAAGCCGGGCGACGACCACCGCCAGTTCCTTGCCGACGGTGGTGGGCGAGGCGGGCTGGCCGTGCGTGTGGGCGAGCATGGGGATGTCGGCCCAGGCCCGGGCCATCTCCGCGAGCTTGTCCGTCAGTTCGTCCATCAGTCCGCGCAGCACCGCCTTGCCGTCCCGCAGCATGAGCGCGTGCGACATGTTGTTGATGTCTTCGGAGGTGCAGGCGAAGTGGATGAATTCGGACCGGCTTTCGAGCGTGGTGCCGGCCACCTTCTCCTTGAGGAAGTACTCCACCGCCTTGACGTCGTGGTTGGTGGTGCGCTCGATCTCCTTGACCCGGGCGGCATCGTCCACCGAGAAGTTGTCGGCGACGGACCGCAGCAAGGCGCGCTCCTTGGCGGAGAGCGACTTGCACTCCTTCACTTCGCGCGCGTCGCACAGCGCCTCCAGCCAGGCGCACTCCACCAGCACGCGGCGCTTGACGAGCCCGTACTCGGAAAAGATCCCCTTGAGCTCGGCGCACTTGCCGGCGTAGCGTCCGTCGATGGGGCTTATGGCCACCAGTTCGTCCATCACGTCCATTATGCGATCTCCTTGGCGATGCGGTAAACGTTTTCGGGGGTGAAGCCGAACTCCTTGGCCAGCACCTTGTAGGGCGCGGAGGCGCCGTAGCGGTCGAGCGTGACGAAGCGGGTGGTGGAGAAGTCGAGGCGGAAGCGGTCCCAGCCGAAACGGCTGCCGGCCTCCACGATGACGCGCTTCTTCATTTCCTCCGGGATCACGCTGTCGCGGTAGTACATGTCCTGCTTGAGGAAGCGCTCCTGCGACGGCATGGACACGACGCGCACGAGTTTGCCGTCCTTCTCCAGCATCTTGGCCGCTTCGATGGCGAGGGCCACCTCGGAACCGGTGGCGATGAAAAGGACCGTGCGTTCGCGCGCGCCCTGCTGCTCCACGATCTCGTTGCGGTAGCCGCCCTCGTAGATCACGTAGGCGCCGCGCTTGACGCCTTCGTAGCTGGTGCCTTCGAGCACGGGCACGTTCTGGCGCGTGGTGAGGATGCAGCTCGGACCCTTTTCATTGAGCAGCATCTCCACCCAGGCGTATGCCGTCTCGTTGGCGTCGCAGGGACGGAAGGTCGTGACGCCCATCATGATGCGCATGGCCGCCAGATGCTCGATCGGCTCGTGGGTGGGGCCGTCCTCGCCCACGTAGAAGCTGTCGTGCGAGAACACGAAGATGGACGGCAGCTCCATGATCGCCGCGAGCCGGATGGCCGGACGGCAATAGTCGCTGAACACGAAGAAGGTGGCGCCGTAGCCGCGCATGCCGCCGAACGCGGTGATGCCGTTGACCATCGCCGTCATGGCGAGCTCGCGGATGCCGTAGTGCAGGTTGCGTCCCGCGAAGTCGCCGGGCAGCACGAAGCCCACGCCCTTCATGATCGACTTGTTGGAGGGGCCGAGGTCCGCCGAGCCGCCCATCAGTTCCGGCACTACGGGGGCGAGCGCCGTCAGCACGTCGCCGTTGGCGTTGCGGGTGGCCACGCTCGCGCCCGGTTCGTACTTGGGCAGCACCTCGAGCAACGCTTCGGCCGTCCACTTCGCGCCTTCGCTGGACGGGTTGGCGCGGCGCCACTTGTTGGCGATGCGGCGACAGCAGGCGGCGCGGTCGCGGAAGAGCGAATACACCTCCTCGTCCACCACGAAGCTCTGCGCCGGATCGAAGCCGAGGCCGGTCTTGAGCGCGGCGGTCTCCTCGGCCCCCAATGGAGCGCCGTGACAATCGGCGGTACCGCCCTTCTTGGGCGAGCCCTTGCCGATGACGGTGTTGGCGATCACGAGGACCGGCTGGCCCTTGACCTTCAGGGCGCGGCGATAGGCCTTGTCGATATCGTCGAAATCGTGGCCGTTGCAGGAGAACACCTTCCAGCCGTAGCTCTCGAAACGCTTTTTGGTGTCGTCCGCCATCGAGAACGAGGTGGAGCCTTCGATGGTGATCCGGTTGGAATCGTAGATGAGCACGAGATCGTCCAGCTTCATCGTGCCGGCCCAGCTGCAGGCTTCGTGGCTGATGCCCTCTTCCATGTCGCCGTCGCCGCAGAAGACGAAGGTCTTGTTGCCGGTAGCCTGTTTCTTGGCCGCGAGCGCCAGCCCCACGCCCATCGCAACGCCCTGGCCCAAAGGTCCGGTGGTCACTTCCACGCCCGGCATGACGCCGCGTTCGGGATGTCCGGCGCAGCGGCTGCCGAACTGGCGGAAATTCTTTAGCTCGTCCATCGTGAGGCCGCCCACCCCGGCGAGATGGAAGAGCGCGTAGACGAGGCTGGAGGCGTGCCCGCCCGAGAACACCAGCCGGTCGCGTCCCTTCCACGCGAGGTCCTTCACGTCGAAATTGAAATACTTGAGCCACAGGACGGTGGCGATGTCCGCCATGCCGAGCGCCGCCCCCGGATGTCCGGAGTTGGCTTTGTCCACCATGTCCGCGCACAGGCAGCGGATGGTGTTGGCCGTTTTTTCCAGTTGTCCGTTCGTCACTTTCATCGTGCTTTTCCTTTGTTTTCCAGATTGAGGATTTCGCTCAAAAGTTTCTGCGCGGCTTCGGATTCCGCCTCCTTCTTGGTGCGGCCCTTGCCGAACGCCGAACCCACGCCCTCCACCGACGCTTTGACGGTGAATATGGGGTCGTGCGATTTGCCTTCCGTCTTCACGAGCTCGTATTTGGGCTGGCGGGGCGGATTCATGGCCTGGGTGTGCACCTGGAGCTCGCCTTTGCTGTTTTCCGCCCATTCCGAGGGCGACGCGTCCTCCACCAGCTGCAGCCAGGCGAAGACCTTCCGCGCGGCCTCCGAGCCGCCATCCAGCCACACCGCGCCCAACACGGCCTCCACCGCGTCGGCCACCACCTTGCCGCTCTTGAGCTGCTGCGTATCCTCCGGCGACAGCTTCATGCGACTCACGAGATCGGTAGCCCCGGCCGCCCGCACGAGCGCATGGGTGCTCACCATGTGTTTGCGGCGCGCGGTGAGTTTGCCCTCGTTTTCGTAAGGGTGCTTGGCGAAGACGTATTCGGTGGCCAGCATCTGCAATACGGCGTCGCCCAGAAATTCGAGCCGCTGGTTGTCGATCGCTTTCGGGTTGCGCACCCGGTAGGAAGCGGTAGTCAGCGCCTGCTCCAGCAGCGCATCGTCCTTGAAGCTGTAGCCGAAAATCTCCATCACTCCGCCGGGGTGGCCGTAACTTCAGGGGATTCGGGGACTTCCGGAGCCGCAGGCGGTTCCGGGGTCGCGGGCTTCTCGAACCGGGTGGGGTTCTTGGCCATGAACTCCCAGGCGAACGCCTTGTAGGCTTCGGCGCCCTTGGAATGGGGATCGAGAAACACCACCGGAATACCCATCGAAGGCGCTTCGGAAACGCGGACGTTGCGCGGAATCATCGTCTCGTACACCTTGTCGCCGAAATGGTTGCGCACTTCGCTCACCACGTCCTGCGTCAGCTTGGCCTGCATGTTGACCATCGTGAACACGATGCCGTTCAGCTCCAGCGAAGGATTGACCGACCGCTTGATGCGCTCGATGGACCCGGTGATGAGCGCGAGACCGTCCATCGCCAGGAACTCGGCCTGGATGGGGATGAGCACGGAATCGCTGGCCACCAGGGAGCTCGTCATCACGATGCCCAGCGAAGGCGGGCAGTCGATGATGATGTAGTCGAACGCGCCCGACTCCTTGACGGGACGGAGCGCGTTGGCCACCATCAAAAGCCGGTCTTCGCGGATGCCGAACTCCAGCTCCGCGCCGGCGAGGTCCACTTCCGAAGGGATCACGTTGAGATTGGTCCACTTGGTGGGCTGGATCACGTCTTCGATCGGCTTCTCGCCCAGCAATACGGGGTAGAGCGAAATCCCCTGCTGTTTCTCGAGCCCCAGCCCCAGCGTGGCGTGCGCCTGCGGATCGAGGTCCACCACCAGCACCGCACGGTGCCGCGCGCTCAACGACGCGGCCAGATTGACGACCGTCGAAGTCTTGCCCACGCCGCCTTTCTGGTTGGCGATCGCGATTACTTTTGTCCGTCGCTCCATAGCTTGTCTCCCAGTTCCTTGATGTTGTTCGTTACGCTGCGCACCACCTCGTGCCGCCACAGTTCGACGACGGCGATGTCCCAGGGGTCGTCCTCGCCCTGCACCACCGCCGCGAACGGATCCTGCTTGGCCTCCACCGACCGCAACACCCGTTCGGTGACGGCCGCCAGATTGTCGGTCACTATCTGCTCGCTGAAGTTGTCGCTCTTGAAATGGTAGCCGTAGCGCAGTATCCGGAAGCACTCCTGCAGCTCCTTGAGGCTTTCGATGTACTCCTGCGCCTCGGGGCCCAGACCTTCGGTTTCGACGAGTCCCATCCTGGGCACGATCACCGCCGGCTTGTGCGCGAGGAGCCGTCCGGCCCGGATGCGGATCTTGCCGGGATAGTCCTGCAATTCGCTGATCATGTGGTAGTTGAAGAGCGTATCCCCGAAAGTCTCGAGCTTGTGCTTGGGGCTCAGGAGGATGCGCACGTGCCTCGCGGCGTACCAGCGATCGTAATTGCGGTCTTTGCTCATTTGCCTTTGCCGCAGCACTTCTTGTACTTCTTGCCGCTGCCGCAGGGACACGGATCGTTGCGTCCCACCTTGGGCTCTTCGCGGACGATCGGCTTCTCGCCCACCAGTTCCCCGTCGGCGAACTTCCAGCCGTCCTGCTCCCGGACGAACCTGGAAACCTCGTGATGGTTGCAGAATTCGCCGTTGGCGGTGTAGAGCGCGCGGAACTCCACCACGCCCTCGTCGTCGCCTTCCTGTCCCGCTTCGGTGCGGATGATTTCAAGTCCGTGCCAATCCGCCGCCTTGCTCCAGGCGCGGGACGAAGCCTCGTCGAACTCCTCCTGCACTTCCTTGGTGGCGCTCGTCTTCAGAAATTCGATATCGCCCGTGACGTAGCTGGAATAGCGCGCGCGCATCAGCGCCTCGGCCGAGGACGCCTTTTGCGTCCCGGAGATCACCGGTCCGCAGCACTCGCCAAACGTCTTGCCGGACTTGCAAGGGCACTCATTCGTCGCTTCCATAGTTTCTCCTTTGGTGGATATCTTCGGTATGTTTCTTATATTTTATCATAATTACCGCCATTATGAGAAGCAAAAAAACAATAAAAATCGGAGCGTCGCCCAGCCGGACGTACCAGGTTCGCCACCCGTCGACCCCGTTTTCGGCCAATACAATCCGGTCAAACATCGTTCCCGGCCGGTCCACGAGCGCCCTGCCCCGGCCGTTCTCCAGCCAGGACGCCTTGCCGTCGGGGGAGATCGTTCCCGACACTCCAGAGTTGCCCACGCGCACAACGGCAAGTCCCGTCTCTATCGCCCGCGCAACCGACTGCCAGGCGTGCTGGACGGTCTCCTGCGAACGAGAGAACCAGCTGTCGTTGGTGATGAAGACGAGCGCCTTGGCCCCCAGCTTGGCGAGCTCGCGCATCTGGGCCGAATCGGTGTCCTCGTAGCAGATGGCCACGCCGAAATCGCCCAGCAGTTTCAAGTCGCCCGGGGTGCAGCTCCCCACCGGCGCCAATCGCTGCAGCCAAGGGATCAGCTTGTCGCCGGGAATGAACTCGCCGAACGGCACCAGATGCACCTTGTCGTAGATCTCCCGTCCCTCTTCCCGGTAGAGCGCCGCCGAATTGTAGGCTTTCGGCAGTTTGGTGCCGTTCCGCTCTACACGGTTGCCGCCCGCGATCACCGTTTCCGCGCCGGTCCGTTCGCGGATCCAGGCGGCGAAAACTTCGGCGTTCATCCGGTCCACCTGACCGAACTCCACCATCGCGCTTTCCGGCAGCACCACCAGATCCGGCGCGAAATACGACACGTTCGCCAGGAGATTGGAATAGACGGAATAGGGATCGACCGGCTCCTGCTCCGCGAACACGCAAGGGAAATTCCGCTGCACCAACGCCACCTTGAGCGGATCGCCCTCCGGTAGCCGGATCGACTTTTCCGCCAACACGAAAGTGCCGTAGATGAGGGCGAGCGGGATTACCGTCTCCAGCGCCGTACCGCCTTTGCGGAACACCCGCTCCACGATCCCCGCGATGCTGCCGTTGACAAGGATGATCATCATGCTGAGGAGATACACCCCGCCCAGCACGGCAGGTTCGCCGAAGCCCGCGTTCACCGCCACCACGCCCAATTGGTTCCACGCGAAGCCTCCGCCGAAACGCGACCGCACGATTTCGAGTCCCGCCCACAGCACCGGCTCGGCCACCAGAATCGTCCCCAGCCGCCACCAGTAGGAGCGCTCTTTGGTCCAACGCCAGATCTTGACCGACAAATACCCGTAAGCGGCGAAATAGAGCGAACAGTAGCCGGACAGCGCCACCAGTCCCAACGCCACCAACGGCCAAGGCCCCCCGTTCTTGACGATGGCCGGCATCCAGCTCAAAGTGGCGAGATAGAACGCGAACCCGTTGGCCCACCAGATGAGCGTCACCTTGCGGTCGCCGTATTTGCCGGGATTGCGGCTGAGCCACATCAGCGGCGCAAGCGCGAAGAGCACGTCCGTCTTTTCCGCGAGCGGAGGGAAGCTCCCCCACAACAGCAGCGCCGGAACGAGCCAGAAAAGTTTGCCGTACCGCGAAAGGAACCGCTCGATCATGCCGCGCCCTCCTCGTCCGGATCCCAGGAGAAATCGTAGCGCGTGCCGCCCTCCCAGGTGCGGGGCGTGGGCTTGGTGGTCACCCAAAGTCCGTCGCGCCGGAACACCTTGAGCTCCGTCTGCGCTTCCGGCTCCGTGAGCGAAATGAACAGCGGCGTGGACTGCTGCGCCAGCGTCTCCACCTCGTAGCCGCTCTCCCGCAGAAACGCCATATTCTCCGGCGTATTCTCCGGACTCGCCACAAAGCGCTTCACGCCCATTCCGGACAGCAGTTTGAGCGCCCACGAGTTGAAGGCGTAGAGCGTCCAATCCGCAGTTATGTCCTCCACGCCCAGACTCTTCAGCATCCGGAGTCCCGCGAGATCCGCCGCCTCGAACTTGACGAAACCCTGTCGCATCAACCGCTTGACGAGCACGCGGAGCTTGTTGAAATCGTCTTCCTTGGTGTAGACCGGCAGGGCTATGCGCGCACCTTCGGGCGGATCGACCTTCGTCCAGGCGTTCACGGCGTAGATCACCTCGTCCCAATCGCCTTGGGGCAGCGTCTGTCCGATCCTCAGTTTGGCCGTCTTCATGCCAGCCTCCCCACGAGTTCGCGCCTAAGGTCGTTGAGCAGACTCGCCGGCACGAACCGCTTTTCCGGATCGTGGACGGTCAGCTTCTCCAGCCGGTAATCGGTGTCGCCCAGTTTGCCGAACGCCTTCTTCACCGCCTCGAACGTCTTGTCCGGATTCTTGGCCGCGTCCAGTTCCACCGCCTCCCGGAACTCCACCTTGCCGCACTTGACCCCCACGCCGTCTTTGGCGAGATCCACCTCCACCTCGATGGGGATGATCCCGGGATAGTCGCTCTTGCGGAAACTAGGCACGGGGAACATGTTCTTCACCCGGTTCGACATGGAGCAGTACACCGTCTCGCCCGTTTCCGGCTCCAGACCGTCCGGCAACAGCACTTCCACGTCTTCGCCCGCGCCCACCTCGAACACGTTGACGCGCGAAATCGCCTTGCGCATTTCCGAAATCCCCATCCCCGCCGGCTTGCCGGGACGCGCGAACTGCAGTCCGTCATGCGTCTCCAGCGCCCTTGAAGTGTGGAAGCGGAGCCACCTGCGGCCTTCGCGGTCTTTGGTGACGCGCTTGACCGTACCGATGGGGGTGCCGAGATGGCCGAGACTGTCCGGATCGATGACGCGCTCTTCCGGTTGGCCGTTGAAATAAAGCTTCGTGGTCCGGCGCGAAAACACCGTCTCGATGTCGGCCGCCTTGAGCTGGCCGCGATAGTAGGCGACCACGCTCGCCACATAGAGGGGACTCTTCATCCGCCCCTCGATTTTCAGGCTCGCGATGCCGAGCTCCTCCAGTTTCCGCACATCCTCCCCGAGCCGCAGATCCTTCATGCTGAACGCGAGCGTCTTGCCGCCTTCCGGCTTCTCGTACCCCAGCCGGCAGCAGTAAGCGCACTTGCCGCGATTGCCGCTGCGGCCCTTCTCCATCGCCGAAAAGAGGCACAGTCCGCTCAACGAATAGCACAAGGCCCCGTGAATGAACACCTCCAGCTCCACGCCCGCGCGCTTCTGGATCGATTCGATCTCCTTGAACGAAAGCTCCCGCGCCAGCACCACCCGCTTGAATCCGAGCTCCTTGAGCGCCAGCACGCCCTCCAGATTGTGGGCGACGAGCTGGGTGCTGGCGTGCATCACGAGCTTCGGGAATTTCTCCCGGCACATCGCGGCTAACCCCAGGTCCTGGATTATGATGCCGTCGGGACCCAGCCGGTCGAGCTCCTTCAAACACCGCCCCGCCTCTTCCATCTGGCTTTCGTCGAGGAGCGTGTTCATGGTAACGTAGACCTTCTTGCCCTTCGCGCGGGCCACCCGCAAAAGGTCGGCCAGCACCGGGAAAGAGAAGTTCGGAGCGAACGCCCGCGCCGAAAAACTGTCCAGCCCCAGATAGACCGCGTCCGCCCCGGCCGCGAACGCGGTCAAGGCGGTGTCGAAGTCTCCAGCGGGGGCCAGCAGTTCAGATGCCATCGAAATTCAGCGTAGCGAAATAGTCGTCCAAAGTTTCCGCGCGACGGATCTCGCGCACCTTGCCGTCCGGCTCCAGCAGGAGTTCCGCGCTCCGGAGCTTGCCGTTGTACTGGAAGCCCATCGCGAACCCGTGCGCACCCGCATCGCAGATCACCACCAGATCGCCCGGCTCCATCACCGGCAGGACGCGCTGGATGGCGAACTTGTCGTTGTTCTCGCACAAGGACCCGGTGACGTCGTAGACGCTCGTTTCGCCCGCAGCCTCCTTGCCGGGCACCACGATCTCATGGTAGGCGCCGTACAGGGCAGGACGCATCAGATTGCTCATGCAGGCGTCGAGGCCCGCATACAGGCGGTACGTATGCTTGATGTGACGCACCCGCGCAACGAGATAGCCGTAAGGCCCCGTGATGCACCGGCCGCACTCCATGCAGAGCCGCAGCTTCATGAGCCCCTTGCCGGTTATCAGCTCTTTGTACGCCTGCTCGATCCCCTCGCCCACGTATTCGAGATCCATCGCCTTCTGGTCGGGCTTGTAGGGAATGCCGACACCGCCCCCGATGTTGACGAGTTCGATCTCCACGCCGCACGTTTCCTTGATCTCGCCCACGAGCGTGAACAAGAGCTTCGCCGTATCGATGATATACTCCGGATCCAGTTCGTTGCTGGCCACCATCGTGTGGAGACCGAACCGCTTCACTCCGGCCGCCTTCATCTCCCGGTAGCACGCGAGGAGCTGCTCCCGCGTGAAGCCGTATTTGGCCTCTTCGGGCTTGCCGATGATGGCGTTGCCGCCCTTCAGGGGACCGGGATTGTAACGGCAGCACATGATGCGTCCGGCCCAACGCTCCTCGCCGCCCGGCACGCCCGCTCCGTCCAGCACCTTGTTGAGGAAACTCCAGTGGGTGATGTCGTCCAGATTGATGATGGCCTTGAGTTCGTACGCCTTCAGGAACTCCTCCGCCGGAGTGTCGTTGGACGTGAACATGATGTCCTCGCCCACGTTCCCCACCTTCTCGGAAAGGACCAGCTCCGCCATCGACGAGCAGTCGCCGCCGAACTCGTATTCCTTCAGGATCTTCATGAGGTGCGGATTGGGGCACGCCTTGACCGCGAAGTATTCCTTGAAGCCCTTGTTCCAGGCGAACGCTTTTTTAAGCCGCTTGGCGTTGTCGCGGATGGCCTTTTCGTCGTAGATGTGGAAAGGCGTGGGCCAGGTCTTGGCGATCTCTTCCAGTTTTTCCTTGTCGAACGGCAGCTTACGCATTGGCTGTAACCTCCAGTTTCACCTTGTGTCCGTTGAGCACGGTTTCGCTCTCCGCGCCTTCGTCGATCGAAATCGCAACCTCCGTGGCCAACGTCTCGTTCTTCACGTAATCGAGATGCGCCGCCAAAGCGTCGGCCATTTCGCGGTCGCACGCCACCTTGACGGTAATGCGCTGCGTGACCTCGAAGTCCGCCTCCTTGCGCATCGACTGCACGTGGCTCACGAACTCGCGCGCATTGCCCTCGGCCACCAGTTCCGGCGTGAGCTTGGTATCCAAAGCCACCACGATGGCGCCTTCGTTCGCCACCACGAGACCCGCCTTGGGGCTGCGCGTCACGAGCACGTCCTCCGCCTCCAGCCTGACGCCCTCCACCTCCTCCGGCATCGACTTCGCACCGGCGATCGCCGCCGCCACCGCCTTCATCCTGGCGCCGCACTTGCGGCCCAGCGTCTTGAAGTTGGCCTTGTAGCTGACGTTGCAAAGTTCGGTTTCGTCCTGAATCGTCTCCACCTGCTTGACGTTTAGTTCGTCCATGATTAGCTCGGCGAGACCCGCCACGTCGCCCCCCGCCAGCTTGAGCGAAGAAAGCGGCTGGCGCACCTTGAGGTCGTTGTCGGCCCGGAGCCTCCGCCCGAGCTCCACCACCGTCTGCACTTCCGCCATCGCCTTTTCGAGCGGAAGGTCGCGCGCGGCGTCGTTGGCGGACGGGAAATCGCACAGATGCACGCTCTCCGGATCGCTCTCGCCGCGCAGATTGCGGTAGATCTCCTCCGCGATGAACGGCGTGAACGGCGCGGCCACCTTCGACAGCTGCACCAGCACGTAGCGGAGCGTCCGGTAGGCGCTCAGCTTGTCGCCGTCGTTCGTGGACTTCCAGAAGCGCCGGCGGCTCCGGCGGATGTACCAGTTGGTGAGGTCTTCGATGAACTTCACGAACGGACGCACCGACTTCTGCAGATCGTAGGCGTCCATCGCCTTCGTGACGTCGGCGATCAAGGTTTCCATCGAGGATACGATCCAGCGGTCGAGCACGTTCTCCGAGTCGGGGAAGCGCACTTCCCGGTCGTGGAAGCCGTCCACGTTCGCGTAGGTGACGAAGAACGAATACGCGTTCCACCAGGGGATCAAAAGATCGCGCATCAGCTGCTTCACGCCGTTCTCCGAGAACTTCAGGTTCTCCGCCTTCACGACGGGCGAATAGATCATGTAGAGACGGATCGCATCGGCCCCGTAGGTGTCGAGCATGAGCGTGGGATCGGGATAGTTCTTGAGGCGCTTGCTCATCTTCTTGCCGTCTTCGGCGAGGACGAGTCCGTTCACGATCACGTTCTTGTAGGGGCTCCGGTCGAAGAGACACGTGCCCAGCACCAGGAGCGTGTAGAACCACCCGCGAGTCTGGTCGAGCCCTTCGGCGATGAAGTCGGCCGGGAAGAAGTCGGAAACGTCCGCCTTGCCGCCCATGTAGTGCTGCTGGGCGTACGGCATGGAGCCGCTTTCGAACCAGCAGTCCAGCACCTCGGGGGTGCGGTGATACGTCTTGCCGTCCTTGCGGATCACCACCTTGTCCACGAAATGTTTGTGGAGGTCGGTCACCTTTTCGCCCGAAAGCTCCTCCAGCTCCTTGACGCTCCCCACGCAGATCATGTCGTCCGGGTCGTCGTCGTTCACCCACACCGGAATGCAGCTCCCCCAGA
>CAMZDY010000024.1 GCA_947305585.1 uncultured Verrucomicrobiota bacterium
GCGCCACCAACAGTAACGCCTATGACAAGTAGCGACCGCGCAATCTCCGCGCAATCGGGCTGGATCCAATTTGTCCTATCAAACAGGGTGAAAGGATGCTAATATTATATCATATTTCCCCGCCTCCCGTCAAGCGGAAAATGCGGAAATGTACGAAGCGCTGTTGGCAAAGGGACTAAAGCGACTTCAGGGACTTGAAGCGACGGCGCGCTACGGCGACGGCAGCGGAAGGATCAAGCGTAAAACGAAGAAATACGTCTTTTAAGCCGAGCCAACTCTTCTTTGAGACGGGCGTTTTCCGCTTTGAGTGCAGCGATTTCTTCATTCTGCGTCTGCCGCCTGCCCAGCCGAGCTGCCGTCATCCGCTCGCGTATACCGCCATTCTCTTTGAAATCCGATTCCTGTTTGGCCAAATGGGTGGCCATCATCTTGTCCACCATGTGACATAAGGTGTTGGCGCAATTGGCCATTTCCTCGTCAGTCCACTTTTCGAAAAACGGCTCGTAATCCTCCACCTTGTTGTGTGCGCGACAGAACTTGAGAAGCGCATCATAGCGCGGATGGGTCTTGTCCCAGGTACACAGTCCGCGCGAGCGGAGATAATCCATATAGTCCTCTTTGAGTTCCTTGATGCTCGCCCGCGCCACATTGATCAGCCTAAGCTCCATTTCGGTCGAGGTCACGCCATCGGCAAAGCCTTCCACGATATTCTGCTTACCGCTCCGCGCCGCCTGCACCATCTGATCTACCGTTCTATCGCCATATTTGGGCAAGAACCGCTTGCAGAACACGTAAGTAAGATGATAAAGGACAACCGTTTTCTGGTAGAAATAAAGATTCTCCCAGTTGGTCTGCGTCCGCAGAATGCCGGCGTTCTTCGGCTGGCCCATTTTGCTTCGCTCCTTCACTTGCTGTCCAATCGGTCTAGAATCGCTAGTTCCTCTAGCACATCTAGCCTTGCTAGAACTTCTAGCGTTTCTGCCTGATATTATACCATATTTCGCACCTGTCCGTCAAGCGGAAAGTGCGGGAATGTGCGAAAAGCTATTTGTGGCGCTTGAGGGCGAAGAGGATGGCGGAAACGAGCGCGGTGAAGGGAGCCACGAGGACGATCGCGAAGGAGCCGGCCAGGGTCTTGGCGAACTCCGCCACCACGATAGGCGAATTGAGGAACACGAGGGGGCTCGTGCCCTGCGCCGCAAACACCATAAGAAGCGTGAGGTAGCCGCCCGAATAGGCGAGAAGCAGCGTGGTCGTCATGGTGCCGACGGTCGCCCGCCCGATCCGGATGCCGCTCATGCAAAGTTCGCGGAAGCCGAGTGTGGGATTGTGGCGCGCCACTTCGCACACGCCGGCCGCGATATCCATCGAAAGATCCATCATCGCCCCGCTTCCGGCCAGGACGGTTGCCGCGATGAACACGTCCGCCAGATCGAGTTCGGCCGCACCGGAATAGACGAGCGTCTGCACGAACGGCAAAGTGGCGCCGTTCACGCCCAGCATCGCCCCCAGGAAGTGCGCCAGCCACAGTCCCGCGCCCACGCCCAGCATCGCCCCCAGAAAGGCGGCGAACGCCTTCCGCGTCCATCCGCCCACGCACAGCATGATTAGCGCCGTCATGGCCGCAGTGGCCGCGAACGCCACCAGCGAAGCGCTCCACCCTTCCAGCATGAGCGGCACCACCAGTTTCCAGATTACGAGACAGCAGAAGACGAAGCTCCAGAGCGCGTTCACCCCCACCCGGCCGCCGAACACCACCAGCAAGAGCGCGAACACGGCAAACACGGAGAACATCGTGCCCAGATGCCAGCGGCTGCCGACGGCGAGAAACGTCCCCTCCGGCGCGTCGTCCGGCAGATACACCGTGACGATATCGCCCGGAATGAAAAGCGTGTCGAGCTCCATCTGTCCCCGCAGCGTGTTCCCGGCGAAGAACCGCGAGCCCTTCTGCGGACCGGACAGGATCTCCACCTCCAGGGTCTGCGTGCCGTACTGCACGTGTCCGAGCCGCTGCAGGGCGCTGTCATCGACCGAAAGCACCTTGGCGCGCTCCTTTTCGCCGTGTTTGCCGGCTTCCAGACCGTCCGCGACCGAGGGAACGGTCCAGAACGACTTAACGATCTTCGAAATGTCGGTATTGTCCAGAAATCCAGAGAACATTTCCGCGCCCGGACCGATGGCCGTAGTGAGCGCGGGAAGTCCCGTATGCGAGCCGCTCGTCCAGCCCACTCCCGCCTTGTCGCTCACGAGCCGGCGCACCTTGTCGGACAGGCCGCCATCGCGATAATGGCGCTCGAGACTCGCCACATCCTGGGCGGAAACGGTCATGGGGTCGGAGGCATCGCCGTCGAACCTGAGCCCGAAATTCTCCGCGATGAGCGTTTTCACGTCGTCGAAAGTCGTCCCCGGCCGATCCTTGAGTTCGTGATAGCGGCGCGAGAATTCGTCGATCGAGCAGCGCTGACCCGCCAGCCGCTCCATATAAAACGCGTAGCCCGTGCCGGCGAACCCCATCGACATTCCGCCCGTTTCGTGGTCGCCCGTCACCACAATGAGCGTATCCGGACGCGTCTGCTGGAATTCGAGCGCCACTTTCACCGCCTGGTCGAGCTCCAGCAGGTCGCGGAGATTCGTGGCCGCGTCGTTGGCGTGTCCCGCCCAGTCGATCCGCCCGCCCTCCACCATCAGGAAGAAACCGTCCTCCAGCCGTTCGAGCGCGAAGCGGGTGAGATCGGGGAGTCGCGGTTCGCCCGGTTTGGCGTCGATGGCGTAAGGGAGCGCCTCTTCGCCGTTCCGCCACCAGATATGCTCCGCCTTGCTCGTCTTGGCGAACTCGAACCCGTCCTTGCCCTCCGTAACCAGCCAGCCTCTCCGGGCCGCGAGGTCGTAGAGATTGCCCACGTATTCCACGCCGTTCGTCTTGTCGTTGGCGTTGGCGAGGCCCCCGCCCAGGAAGAGATCGAAATCGCTGTCCACGAGGTCGCGTCCGATATCGTACAGCATGGTCCGGCTGGGACGGTGCGCGTAGAATCCGGCGGGGGTGGCGTGGTTGATGGTGACGCTCGAAACGATGCCCACTTTCCGCCCAGCCCTCCGGGCCGCTTCGGCGCAGCTTTCCACCGGACGGTCCTCGCCGTCCATCCCCACGTAGCCGTTCTTCGTCTTCACGCCGCACGCAATGGCGGTGGCGGCTGCGGCAGAGTCGGTCACGAGCGACGAAGCCGAGTAGGTGCGCATCATCGCTTCGTGCGGGAAGGAATTCATGGCGAGCGCGCCGAGACCCAGCTTGCGCGAGAATTCCTCGGCCACCATGCGCTGCGGCACGCTCATGCCGTCGCCGATGAAAAGCACCACGTTTTTGGGCGGTTGCGCCGCCACCGAAACCGCCAGCAAAAGACCGGTCAGAAAGTTCATGGAATCATCCTTTCCTCAACACCCTGAACGCACAAAACACGATGACCGCCATTCCTGCGATCGAAACGAAATCGATCCTTTGGCCGAGGAACACGAGCCCCAGCAAGGCGGTGAAGACCACGTTGGAATAGTCGTAGACGGCGATGGACCTCGGCTCGGCGAACCGGTAGGCCCAAGTGACGCCGAACTGTCCGATCGCACCGCCCAGTCCCGCGCCCGCCATGATAAACAGCTGGGCGGGAGTCATGGGGGTAAAGTCCGCCACCATGAACGGCACGGCCGACAGGCACGAAAAGACGGAAAAGAACATCACGATGAACGCGCCCGGCACCTGCATCCGTCCCAACGCATGCACGCACACGTAGGCCGAACCGGCGCACACTCCGCCCAGGAGCGCCATCGACATGGGAAAGAGTTCTCCCGCGCTCCCGAATCCCGGCTTGATGATGAGCATCGCCCCCAGGAACGCCAACGCCAGATACGCGAACTGGCGGAACCCCAGCCGCTCCTTGAGGAAGAGCCACGAGAGAAACACGGTAAAGAATGGCGCCGTCTTGTTGAGCGTCATGCCCTCGCCGATCGGGATATGGGAAAGCGCATAGAAATTGCAGAAGATCCCGGCCGCGCCGATGGCGCTGCGCAAAACGAGGATCGACCACCCTTTCGCGTCCAGCTTGAGCCTGCCGCGATCCGACTTGAGGAATACGGCGAGCGCAATGAACACGGCCGGGAGATTGCGGAAGAACGACTTCTGGAAACTCGAAACTGGCGCTCCGAACCGGTCGCACATGCCGACGAAAAGCGCCATCAGCGCAAAGCCGAACGCCGAGCAGACGATGCACGCGATGCCCTTTAACCTATTGGACATACACCACCCCGTCCAGTTTCACGTCGGTCGGCTCCTGCGGCAAGTCGTCCACGATCTGCCAGGGATACGCCACGCCGAGCTTGAGCGCGCCGGGGTTCGCGGACGCGAGGAACCGGTCGTACCAGCCGCCCCCGAAGCCGAGCCGCTTGCCGTCCAAAGTGAAGGCGAGGCCTGGACAAACCCACACCTCCACTTCCTCCGGCCGCTCAACCAGATATTCGCGGCCCCGCTTCTGCGGAAAGCGCACGTCCCGGCAGGCGCGGACGAAAGGCGCGAGGTCGATCTCGTCCGGGAACGCCTCGTAGCAGCAGACCTTGCGGTCCTTGTATTGCATGAGGAGCCCGCAGACAAGCCGCGAATAGCGCTCACGCTCGGCCTCGGGCACCGCGAGCCGCCTCGCCTTCATCTCCCGCCTTATCTCGCGCTTGTCCATCAAAAAAGAAAAACCGGCGAACCATCCATTCCAAGGCAATCAGCCGTCATTCGACCTAAACGCCTTCGGGCCTTGGAACTTCAGGGATAGTCCGCCGGCAAAGTGAGAATCTCGCAGCCGTCGTCGGTGATGGCTACCGTGTGCTCGAAATGCGCGGCGAGACAGCGATCGCGCGTCACGACCGTCCAGCCGTCGTCTAGCACGTCCGTCTTTTCGCCCGCCTTCGTCATGGTGATCATGGGCTCGATGGCGATCGTCATGCCGGGCCGCAGCACCATTTTGGTGCCGGGCGTGCCGAAGTTGGGCACTTCCGGATCCTCGTGCACCTTGCGGCCCACGCCATGCCCGATCCAGCCGCGCACGATGCCGAAACCGGCCGCCTCCGCCACCTGCTGGATGGCGTACCCTACGTCGCCCAGATGCACGCCCGGTCCGCACGCGGCGATTCCGGCCTTGAGACACGCCTTGGTCGTCTCCACCAGCTTGAGCGTCTGCGGATCGGTTACGGACAGGGCTACGGTGCGCGACGTGTCGCCGTTGAAGCCGTTCTTGAAGATGCCTACGTCCGTCTTAACGAGGTCGCCCGGCATGATCATGCGGCTGCGGCTCGGAATCCCGTGAATCACCTCTTCGTTGATGGAAACGCAGATGTGCCCGGGGAAGTCGTAGCAACCGTAGAAACTCGCGCGGACGTTGTGCTTGCGGCAATAGTCCACCACCAGATCGTCGATCTCCCCGGTGGTCACGCCCGGCGCCACGTGGGCGGCGCAGATGTCGCGGATCTCCGCGCTCATCCGGCACGCCTCGCGCATCCGGTCGATTTCGGCCTTGGTCTTGATGTCTACTTTCATCACATCGCCGCCAGGAAGGCCGCGGCGTTCTTGACGGGACCCTGATCGCCGTCGATGCGACGCAGGAGTCCCTTTTTCGTGTAGTACTCGATCAGCGGCTCGGTCTGGGCGTGGTAGACTTTGAGACGATCCTTGACCGTTTCGGGGTTGTCGTCCTTGCGGATCACGAGCTTCGCGCCGCACTTGTCGCAAATGCCCTCCACCTTGGGCGGCAGCGCCTTCACGTGATAGCCCGCCTTGCATTCGGGGCAGGTGCGCCGTCCGGCGATGCGGTCCTCGATGGCCGCATCCGGCACGTCCACCAGCACCACGCTCCTTAGGGGCACTCCCATCGCCTCCAGGATCTCCGCCTGCTTGACGTTGCGCGGGAAACCGTCCAGGAGCATCGTCACGTCGCCTTCGGTTTCGGCGATCACGTCCTTGATCATGGTGGCGATGAGTTCGTCCGCCACGAGCTGGCCCGCATCCATCGCCTCCTTGGCGGCCTTGCCGGCTTCGGTCCCCTTGGCCACGGCGCCCCGCAGCAGGTCGCCGGACGACACGTGCTTGAGCGAGGGATTCTCCGACGAGATCCTGCTGGCGATGGTTCCTTTGCCCGAACCGGGCGCTCCGAGTAGAATTACGATATTCATGGTTGTGTGTTGTATCTGTGTTTCGTTATTTTTGACAATGGTCGCAATACCAGGAAGTGCGTCCGCCCAGCACGATTGTTTGCACGGGCGCGCCGCATTTCCCGCATTTCTTCTGACTGTAGATCTTCAGTTTCTGGGCGAACTTGCCCTCGCTGCCGTCCACGTTCTTGAAATCGCTCACGGTCGTGCCGCCCCATTTGATGGCGAGGCGCAAGATGCGCTTGACCTCCTTCGCGAAACGCCGGCACTCCTCGAGCGTCAAGGTGTTCGCCGGACGCTGGGGCTTGATGCCGCTCGCGAACAGCGCCTCGGCCGCGTAGATGTTGCCGATGCCCGTGACGATTTTATTGTCCATCACGAGTTCCTTGGCGGACGTCTTGCGCTTCTGCGCGGCCGCGTAAAGGAGCTCGCCGGTGAAGGCCGGGGAAAGCGGCTCCACGCCGATGCCCGCGAGACATTCGGGCCAGCCGTCCGCACCCTTCCGCTGCACCTCCAGGAAACCGAAGCGACGCGGATCCTCGAACCGGAAAACATTGCCGTCGTCGAGGTGGATGAACACATGCTCGTGCTTGCGTCGGGGAACGCTTGCCGGTTCCACCCGCACCACCCCCGACATGCCGAAATGCATCGTGAGCGTGCGTCCGTCGTCCAACTCCGCCACCGCATATCTGGCACGCCGTTTGCAATCAACGAACTTGCGCCCCACGAGTTTCGCCTTTAAAAGCGGCTCCAGCGACGTGCGCAAACGCGGGAAGAACACCTCCACCTTGCGGATGGTCCGTCCCTTGAGCGCCTTGTCGAGCGCCCGCGCGATCGACTCGGCCTCAGGCAGCTCCGGCATGGATGAACTCCTTTACTTTTGCAAGCGCCCGGCCGCGATGCGAAATCGCGTTCTTGGCTTCGGGCGGCAATTCGGCGAAAGACTTTTCGTAACCATCCGGCACGAACAGGGGATCGTAGCCGAAACCGCCCTCGCCCTTCAGCTCCTCCCGGATGCGTCCGAACACCTTGCCTTCGAACACCCGTTCCGAGCCGTCGGGCGCGACCAAAGCAACCGCGCAAGTGAAATTGGCTCGGCGGTCGGCATGGCCCGAAAGATTCTTCAAGAGGAGCGCGTTGTTGGCGGCAGAGTCGGTAGGCTCGCCCGCATACCGGGCCGAATGCACTCCCGGCGCGCCGCCCAGCGCCTTAACTTCGAGCCCCGAATCGTCCGCCATGCACCAGCATCCCGGATGCCTGGACGCGATCGCACGCACCTTGATAAGCGCGTTGCCGGCGAAATCGGGCGCGTTCTCGTCCACCTCGCCGGGATCGTCGCCGGCAATCTCCCAAGCCGGCAGAATCTCGCCTATTTCGCGCAACTTGTGCGCATTGTGGGTGGCGACGAAAAGTTTCACGTCCGAAAAGATCAGTACAGGTTGACTTTGGTCTTGAGGTATTCGTCCTGTTCCTCGATCCAGCTCTGGTAGAGGTCGTTCAGGTCCCCGCCGCTGCGGATGAGCTCGCACACCTTGCTCGTGCCGCACAGCTTGTCCATCCAGTCGTACCGGGCGTTGATAGCCATCTGGCGCGGATGGTGGGCGAGCAGCGAAGCGAGGATGAGCGTGCCGGCCGTGATGGGATAGAAGTCGCGGTCGGAGAAGGTGGTGAAGAGGATGCCGTTAAGCGTCTGCCCCTTGCACATGCCGCTCTGGGGCTGGTAGCGGTAGGGACGGGTGTTTACGCCGCAGCTCCGCAAGGCCGGCATGAGCTCGTCCACCAACGCCTTCTGGTTCATCCAGGGTGCCCCGATGATGCGGAACGCCAACGATCCCGCACGGTCGCAGTCGAGCGCGGGGAACGCCTCGGTGAAGACGGTCATCGGATACATCACGGCCGAATCCCAGCTCCGGATCGAAGGCGAAGGCGGCACGAAGTTGGGCCACGGATCCTTGATGGAGTGGTTCCAGTCCTTGAGCCGGTGCACTTTGAGCTCGCACTTGATGCCTTCGTTCTCCTGCATCCAGATGGCGCTTTCGCCCGGCGTCATGCCGTAGCAGAAAGGAACGTTCACCGGCGCCACGAAGCTCCGGTAGCTCGGGTGGAGCATGGGTCCGTCCAGCATGCCTCCGCGCGGAATCGGCCGGTCCAGCACCGACACCGGAATGTTCCTTTCCGCGCACGCCTCCATCACGTTCTTGATGGTGGCGAGATACGTATAGCACCTCACCCCGATGTCGAACATGTCGATCACCATGTGCTCCACGCCGTCCATCATCTCGTCGTTGGGTTTGCGATGGTCGCCGTAGAGCGAATGGATCGGCACGTTCCAGAACGGATGCCAGGAACTCGCCGCCTTTTCGCCGGCCGCCACGTTGCCGAAGAAGCCGTGTTCGGCCGAAAAGAGCGCCGTCATCTTGCCGGGAAGCGCGTTCACCAGCCGACGAGTGGTGCTGGTGGCCTGCATCGTCAAAAGCCCATAGCGATGGCCGCTGGCACGCAGATCGTCGATCAGACCTTCGTAGTTCGTAATCATAAGCGTTTCTCTCCTTTGTCGAGCGCCACTCGCATGGACCCGACCCTTGCCGCCAGATTGGCGATTGAAAAATCCAAGTTGTCTCCCAGAATCCCGTCTCCGGCCGCTCCGTGCAGCCACACGCCGGAAGTTGCCGCCAGGAGCGCATCGTCCTTCAGATACGCCCACCTGGCGCCGATGATCCCCGAGAGGAGATCTCCCATCCCCCCGAGCGCCATAAACGGATTGCCGCTGTCGTTCACGTAAGACCTCTCGCCCTTGACGACGAGCGTGCCAGGACCTTTAAGCACCACCAAAGCACCATAGCGCCGCGACAGTTCCCGCGCGCTTTCGAGCCGGTTGGCATGCACCTTTTCGCGCGCCGTCCCGAGGAGCCGCGCCGCTTCGCCCTCGTGCGGAGTCAAAACGAGCTCCAATTCCGGCTGCGGCAAAAACCCGCCTTCCTGCGCATACATCCGCGCCATCGCGTTGAGCCCGTCCGCATCGAGTACGAGCCGTCCTTTCGTCTCCGCGAGGATCCTCGAAATTAGCGCCTCTGCCGCTTCGCCATCGCCAAGCCCCATCCCCGCCACCAGCACGTCCGCCTTCGGAATGGCGCAACCGGGAGCGAGATCCGTCAATGTCGCTTCCGGCACCAGACAGGCCGCCGCCATGCGCGAAGCTTCCGGCACGACGAGCCTGACCAGACCCGCTCCGGCCACCCTCGCCCCCAATCCTGCAATCGCCGGAGCATGGGCATAGCAACGCGAACCGCCCACGATCGTGACCGTTCCTACCGTATGCTTGCTGGCGTCCAGATCTCTCGATCTGAAGGCCGTAGACAGGATTTCTCGCATCTTGCCCTATATTATACCAAATTTTCCGGCAAAAAGCAAGAGGAAATTACATCTTCCAGACTGGAAAAAACTTGCGCGACCTGGCGGATCGATTCGTCCGGCTGGCGCCGGTCGGGAATCATCACGGCCCGGCAACCGGCCTTGACCGCCGCCTGGATGCCGGTAAAAGCATCCTCGAACACCGCGCAATCTTCCGGCGCGAGACCGAGTTTCGAGGCCGCCAACAGGAATATATCCGGATTCGGCTTGCCGCGCGACACGTCTGCGCCGGAGACTATCGCATCGAAATAGGGTTTGAGCCCCGTAGAACCGAGATTCCATTCGATGCAGTCTCTCGGCGACGACGACGCCAACGCCAGCTTGATGCCGCGCTTCTGGCAGGCGTCCAGAATCTCCCGTGCGCCCGGCTTCAACTTGGGAGGCGCCGCAAGGAGCAGTTCGCGCGCCCGCACCATCACTTCGTCGATATACCCTTCCACATCGTCGATGGCGATGAGCCGCGCGATCTCCGCACCGATCTCGCCGCGCCCATACCCCGAAATCCGGCGCGTCATCGCGTCCGTAAAGCCGTATCCATGCCGGTCCGACACCTCCACCCACGCTTTGGCGTAGACGCTTTCGGTGTCGAAGAGGAGCCCATCCTGATCGAATATCGCGCCTTTGATCATTCCCGGACGCCCAACAGCCCGCTCGTCCATTCGCCGATCGTCTTGCGTTCGAGCTCTTTGAGTCCACGCCGCTCGAACGCCTGGAGCACTTCTGGATAAAGCTCCGTCAGAATGCCGGAAATGACGAGCCGCTTGTTGACCGCAGGCACTATCTCGTCCGCGAACTTTATGAGCAACGGCCCCAGTATGTTCGCCGCCACCAGATCGGCCCGTCCCAAGTCGCGCTTGACCTTGGCGCCCAGCCCATACCGGAAAAATTCGATCTCCACCCCGTTCTTGGCCGCATTCTCCCGCGAGGCTTCCACCGCCTCCTGGTCCACGTCGAACCCGCGCACCTCGCCGAAGCCCAGCTTCTTCGCGGCGATGGAAAGAATACCCGAGCCGCAACCCATATCGAGAAAACTTCCGCCCTCGGCCTCTCCGCACACCTCGTCGATGAATTCCAGACAGGCTTTCGTCGTTTCGTGCTTGCCGGTGCCGAACGCGAGTCCGGGATCGATGGAAACCACCACGTCGCCCGGCTTTGTTTCCGGCCGGGGCTCCCAATCGGGATGCACGATCACGTGCCGGCCGATCCGCTCCGTCGTGAAATGGCGGCGATACGCAAACTTCCAGTCTTCGTCCGGCACCTCGCGCACCACCAGTTCCGCCTCCACGCCCACGATCGAAAGCGCGTCCGAGAGGAGCTTTTTGGCCTCTTCCGCGCGCTCCGCCTCCGGAAAATACAGCTGCACGTCGGTGAGACTCGCCTCCACCGACCGGTAGGAAGACAAAACGAAATCCCCTCCGTCGAAAACTTCGAAGAGGGGATTGACGAACTGTTCGGGAATCGAACAGTATACGAGCGTCATCGCTTACTTGGCCTTCTTGGCGGCGAGCTTCTTCACCACCGTAGGACGCTGCACCAGCACGCGCACGTCTTCATCGCCCATCAACTTGACGTCGGCCTCGGCCATGCCCATCTTCACCAGACGACGACGCTGCGCCGCGTTCTTGCGAGCCTTGCCTGCCGGCGTCTTGCAAGGACGAACGTGAGATTCCTTACGGAGTGTACGACCTGTACCCATTCTGCACCTCGACTTTCTTGACTTTGAAATTTTCGAAAAGTTCCAATATTATATCATATTTCCGGGACAAAAGTCAATAGGGAAAATGAAAAAACTGCTAATCCGGCATGATGACCGTTGGCAGCCCCATGCTCCTCAGTTCCGCATTCTTCTTCTCCCACGCTTCGCCGGCTTCTTCGCCGCGCCGCAAGAGCGTTTCGAAATCGGCATGGTACGCGGCCACGATCCCGCGCTCCGTCTCCAGCCGCTCGTCGCAGAGCGCCATGTAGTCCTCCGCCGTTCCCCCGCCCTGCAAGTACGCCTCGAGTTCCGCTTTCATCCAATTGACCATCCGCGCCATCTTCTTCTTTTCCGCGCTCTCGTCCGGCGAGATACGAACGGGCTTAACGTCCAGTTCCGGACGTTGCCCCTCGCTGCAATCGCAGGTGGAAGCCGGAATCGCATGCCTCGCGAGCCACGCATCCCCCTCGTCGCCCCCGAACGCCTCGCGCCAGCCCGAAGCCGAAAGCTGCTGGATGATGGCCGGGTCTCCATACAGTTGCGCCCTCGGCTCCATCCGCTCTTCCGCCTCCACCTTCAAGAGCGCCCTCGCGAGCGAAAGACACGCCCCCGCCAGCACCGCGATGGCCGCCCAACGTTTCCAGGCCACCGGGTCCTTGCCCTCCACCTTGAACGGCTTGATGCCTTGCGCCTTGAGCTTGGCGTACGCGTCGTTCCGGTCCTTGGCGACTATCCAACCCGACAGAGCTTCGTTGTCGCGGTTGCGGTAATGGTAGCGGTATTTCACTTCTTCGGCTTGTCGCCCGGCTTGATCTTGAGCGGATTGCTCGGCTGTTCGCTCTGCTCCGCCTTGACCTTCTCCCAGATCGCGCGCTGATAGCTGTCGACCGGCTCGGCCGCCCAACCCTCTTCGCACGCTTTCTTGTAGGTGGAGCGCTTCGTCTGCGTCACCCCCACGTTCTGCAGGTTGCGCATCATGGTGGATACGGCGTCGAACGTGAAACCTTCGCTCATCAGTTTGTCGAGATCGGCGGGACCTCGCACCGTCTGCATGGTCGAGCCCTTGAACTGGCTCACCCCCGCGCCGAAAGTCATCGTGGCCACCCGGTTGAACTCGGTCTTGAACCGCTTGCCTTCGTCGAGCCGGTTTACGTTAAGGACGCCCCAGCCCGCCTCCGCCGCCACGAGCGACATGGGCAGGCTCGGCTCGTCCACGATATACATGGCCGCCTGCGCCCCTTCCGGCACGCCCAGCTTGGCCACGTCGAGCCCGCCCTCGGGTCTCGCATCCGCCACCAGTTCGATATTGACCCTGATCACGTTCTTGAGCGTATCCACCCGCTCCCGCACCGACCCGTCCGCGATCTTCCGCTGACGGTTTACGATCACGATCCTGCCTTCGCCCGCCTTCTCCACGAGCCCGCCCGTCATCTGCAGCATCCGCTCCTTGGCGGCCGCGCGCTTGGCCTCCTTCTCCTCTGCGGTGAGATTTTCCGGTTTGGCCGCGAAACACATTACCGCCATCGTCGCCGCCATGCATGCTATCGCAATTCTGTTCATCGCTTGGTTCCTTTTTATCTGGTCACTCTTCGTAAAGTTCGATGCCGTGCATCTCCAGCAGTTTCGGGGGAATCATCACCGGCTTGATGCCCTTCTCCCGCAGACGCCCGTTCACCTCCGAGATGAAATCGGCCGCCAGTTCCGGCTCTTCGCGCAACACCTGCATCGCCTGACGCTGACTTTCCTGCCATTCGTTGTGCGCCTGGACGAGTTCGCCCCGGTAGTATTCGAGGAAGTCTTCGATGTCGCCGCCCGCCTTGATGAACTTCTTGAGTTCCGCCTTGGCCAGCATCACCATTTCCTTCGCGTCGGCCACGCGGTCGGAATCGGTATCTTTGATCTCGTTGGCGTTCATGAGGATTTCCGCCAGATGCGCCTCGTCATGGATCGAGATGCGCGGCAAGGGCGGCGGCGCATCCCCCAGGCGCGTGGTGAAAATCCAGCTCAATACCTGCTCGGTGCCGGTGGCGAACACGCGGTTGGTGGACGGCTCCAGATTGAGGGGACGCTTCTCCGCCTCCTCGAAAAGGAAGTCGATGCGCTCTTCCACGCTCATATTGCGGATTTTCTCGGCCCGTTCGCGTCTCGACTTCGCTTGCGCGCTTTCCTCCGGCGCTTCCGGCGCCTGTTCGATGCGGTCGAGATCGGCCACGGCCTCGCCGATCCTGGCGAAGCCTCGCGGTTTGCCGTCCGTTTCCGACGGATGCGCCGCCCATTTGAGATTCATGGCCACGAAAGCCGCCAGGGCTCCCGCCACCACGATACTCCCCGCCAGCAAACCTTTCCAGGCTTTGGGCTTGACGGGCTTTGTCGGTGCATCGCCTCCATTTTTGTTCCAAGCCATACAGTCCCCCTCGAT